>NZ_JBEZXZ010000017.1:0-79789 GCF_040638275.1 Actinoplanes sp. NPDC026623
ACGCCCCAAACCCGGGGGGGGCGGCCCCCCCCACCCGGCCCCCCCCCCCGCTGCCGGTAGATTCCGGTAGGTGGCGACTCCCTTCTCGGTCCTTACCCGTAACCGCGACTTCCGGCGGCTGTTCGCGGCCGAACTCGTCGTCTTCGGTGCCGACTGGTTCGTCATGGTGCCGCTGCTCGTGCTGCTGCCGGACCTCACCGGCAGCGGCGTGTGGGGCGCGCTGGTGCTGGCCGCCGACACCGGGATCACCGCGCTGCTGCTGCCGTACACGGGGACGATCGCCGACCGGGTCGACCGGCGCACGATCCTCATCGCGTCGAACGTGGCCGCGCTGCTCGCCACGCTGCTGCTCTTCGCCGTACGGTCGGCGGCGACCGCGCCGCTCGCCCTGGTCGCCATCGGCGCGGTCGCGGTGGCCAAGGCCTTCTACTCGCCGGCCGCCTCCGCCGCCCTGCCGAACGTGGTCGACGCCGCGGACCTGGCCGCCGCCAACTCGGTCGCCGGCTCCGCCTGGGGCACGATGACCATCGTCGGTGCCTCCCTCGGCGGCATCGTCAGCAGCGCCTTCGGCCCGTACGTGAGCTTCGCGGCGGCCTCCTGCAGCCTGCTCGTCGCGGCGGTGTTCACCGCGCTGATCCGCCGCCCGCTGCAGGCACCGCGCGACCCGGACGCGGTGCCGGTGCACGCCTGGCATGCGCTGGTCGAGGCGCTGCGCTACATCGGCGCCCGCCCCAGGATCCGCGCGCTGGTCACCGTCAAGTCCGCGGTGGGGCTCGGCAACGGCGTGCTCACCGTCTTCCCGCTGCTGGCCGGCATGTACGGCGTCGGGGCGCTCGGCGCGGGCCTGCTCTTCGCGGTGCGCGGCGCCGGCGCCCTGGTCGGCCCGCTCGTCATGCGGCCCGTGCTCAACCACCGGTCGTGGCTGCTGCCGGGGCTGGCGCTCTCGATGAGCCTCTACGGCATCGGCTACATCGGCGTGGCCTTCGCGCCCTGGTTCCCGCTCGTGCTGGCGCTGGTCTTCGTGGCCCATTTCGCGGGCGGCACCAACTGGGTGCTCTCCAACTACGCGCTGCAGGGCGAGGTGCCGGACCGACTGCGCGGCCGGATCTTCGCCACCGACATGATGCTGGCGACGCTCGCCATCTCGGTGAGCCAGCTGGGCGCCGCGGTCTTCGTCGACCGCGTCGACGAGCGCGTCATCCTCGTCGCCTGCGGCCTGATCACCCTCGTCTACGCCATCGGCTGGCGAATCGCCACCCGCGGCCTCTCGCTCGCCGACCCCGCGGACCAGCCGGATCCGCCGGACCCGGCGGCCGGTGCCGCCTCCCGGCCGGGCGAGCCGGCCGTCGAGGGCCCGGACGGGCGGCTCGGCGACGGCAGATGACCGGCGCCTAGCATGTGGCGATGGGCCTGACCTTCGTCTCCGAGCCGGTGCGGGTGCGCACGCCGGCCACCAGCGCCAATCTCGGTCCGGGCTTCGACACGCTGGGCCTCGCGCTAGGGCTGTACGACGACCTGACCGCCCGGGTCACCGGCGACTCGGTCACGGTCTCCGTGACCGGGGAGGGCGCCGGCGACCTGCCCCGCGACGAGACCCACCTGGTCGCGCGGGCCATGCTCGCCACCTTCGACGAGCTCGGCGGGCGCCCCGCGGGCGTGGCCGTGGAGTGCGTCAACCGGATCCCTCAGGCCCGCGGGCTCGGCTCCTCCTCGGCGGCCATCGTCGGCGGCGTCCAGCTTGCCCGGGCGCTGGCGCACCGGCAGATCGACGACGAGGCCGCGCTGCGGATCGCCGCGCGCCTCGAGGGGCACCCCGACAACGTCGCGCCGTGCCTGCTCGGCGGCTTCACCATCGCCTGGACCGAGGGGTCCGGCTCGCGGGCGGTGCGGCTGGACGTCGCTGACGGCGTACGGCCGACGGTCTTCGTTCCGCAGGAACGGGGCCTGACCGCGACGGCGCGGGCCGCGCTTCCCGGTGCCGTGCCCCACGCGGACGCCGCGTTCAACACGGGCCGGGCCGCGCTGCTCGTGCACGCGCTGACGCGGGACCCGTCGCTGCTCTTCGCCGCGACCGAGGACCGGCTGCACCAGGGCTACCGGGCCGTGGGGATGCCCGGAACGGCGTCGCTGGTCGCCGCGCTGCGTTCTGTCGGTGTTGCGGCAGTTGTCAGTGGGGCGGGGCCGACGGTGCTCGCGCTAACCCCCATACCCGGAGATTTTCACCCCGGAACTGCATGGCGCGCGGAGTCGCCGGGCGTGGATAGCGCAGGTGCTCTTGCCAAGGGGAGTATGGTGGAACACGCCGAGCGGGGCCCTGTTGCCGCAGGTCGTAAGAGTTGACTACGCTCAAGACCTAGCACAGCCGCGAAGCAAGCGATCATTGCGGTTCGGCGCGCACCCCCGAGATTCATGGCACTCTGCCGGTCTCACTTCTCTTCAAACACACGCCGAGCAGCAGATCATCAGATCGCTGCACTCGCCGAGACCTACCCGTCAACGTCCGATGGGTCGGGACACCGTCGAGCTGCCGTGTTGCAAACTCCCGCGCCGCAGTTGCGAAGCGGGTTCCGAGGGCACCCGGCCACCAGGCTGCAGACCCGGGTGGACTTGGTTTTTTCGACGGAAGGAATCCATTGAGCGACACCACCGACGTGACGTCGGGTGTTTCTGACGTCGCTGACGACGGCGCCACCACCGCGGCTGTCACCAAGCGTCGCCGCGGCGGCACGGGGCTGTCGGCGATGCTGCTGCCCGAGTTGCAGAGCCTTGCCGCGTCCCTCGGCATCTCCGGCACCGCGCGGATGCGCAAGGGCGAGCTCATCACCGCGATCTCGGAGCGCCAGAACGGCGCGGCTCCGGCCGCCCCCGCCAAGAGCGCCCCGCGACCGCGCACCACGAACGGCTCCGGCGCCCCGGCGGCCGAGCCGGTGCGCGCCGAGCCCGTGGCGGCCGCCCCGGCCGCCGCGGTGGCCGATGCCCCGGCTCCGGTGGTAAAGGCTCCGGCGGTTCAGGCCCCCGCGGCCGAGCCCGTTGCTGCCGCTCAGCCTGCCGCCGCCGCCCAGTCCGCGGCCCCGGCGACGACCGAGCAGCCCGCGACCGAGGGCGAGTCCGGCCGGCGCAGCCGCCGCGACCAGAACCGGGACAACGCTCCGGCCGACGGCCAGGGCGAGGGCGAGCGCAACGAGCGCACCGACCGGGGTGACCGGCCCGAGCGTGGCGAGGCGCGTAACCGGGACCGGCAGCGCAACCCGCAGCGTTCCGACGGCGGCGAGCGCAACGACCGCAACGACCGCGGCGACCGCGGCCCGCGCAACGAGGGCGGCACCCGGGGCGACAGCGTCGCGCGGGGCGACAGTGTCGCCCGGGGCGACAACGGCCCGCGGGGCGACGCCAACGACGACGAGGACGGCGACAACAGCGAGGGTGGCCGGCGCAGCCGGCGCAGCCGGTTCCGCGACCGCAGGCGCGGTCGCGACCGTGACGGCGAGGGCGGTGGCACCGCTGGCGGCGGCCGTGACGGCGGCGGCCGGGAGAGCGGGCGCGACGGCGGCCGCGAGCCGCACGTCAACGAGGACGACGTCCTCGTGCCGGTCGCGGGCATCCTCGACGTGCTGGACAACTACGCGTTCGTCCGCACCACGGGTTACCTCTCCGGCCCCAACGACGTCTACGTCTCGATGTCGCAGGTCAAGAAGCACGGGCTGCGCCGCGGCGACGCGGTCACCGGCGCCGTGCGGGCCGCGCCCCGCGAGAGCGGCGGCGACCAGCGCCGCGACAAGTACAACCCGCTGGTCCGCCTCGACACCATCAACGGGATGGAGCCCGAGGAGGCCCGCCGGCGGCCCGAGTTCTACAAGCTGACCCCGCTGTACCCGCAGGAGCGGCTGCGTCTCGAGACCGAGGCGCACATCCTCACCACGCGGGTCATCGACCTGGTCATGCCGCTCGGCAAGGGCCAGCGCGCCCTGATCGTCTCGCCGCCGAAGGCCGGCAAGACGATGGTGTTGCAGGCGATCGCGAACGCGATCACCCACAACAACCCCGAGTGCCACCTGATGGTCGTGCTGGTCGACGAGCGGCCCGAAGAGGTCACCGACATGCAGCGCTCGGTCAAGGGCGAGGTCATCGCGGCCACGTTCGACCGGCCGCCGCAGGACCACACCACCGTCGCCGAGCTGGCGATCGAGCGGGCCAAGCGCCTCGTCGAGCTGGGCCACGACGTGGTCGTGCTGCTCGACTCGGTGACCCGGCTCGGCCGGTCCTACAACCTGGCGGCGCCGGCCTCCGGCCGCATCATGTCCGGTGGTATCGACTCGACCGCGCTCTACCCGCCGAAGCGGTTCCTCGGCGCGGCGCGCAACATCGAGAACGGTGGCTCGCTGACCATTCTCGCGACGGCGCTGGTGGAGACCGGCTCGATGATGGACACGGTCATCTTCGAGGAGTTCAAGGGCACGGGCAACGCCGAGCTCAAGCTCGACCGGAAGATCGCGGACCGGCGTACGTTCCCGGCCATCGACATCCACCCGTCCGGCACCCGCAAGGAGGAGATCCTGCTCGGCAAGGAAGAGCTGGCGATCGTCCACAAGCTGCGCAAGGTGCTGAGCTCGCTGGAGTCCTCGGCCGCGCTGGACCTGCTGCTCGACCGGCTCAAGCAGTCCCGGACGAACATCGAGTTCCTGATGCAGATCGCGAAGTCGACACCGGGGGAGTAAACACCCGGAGAAGACTTAACGGGGGCAGCCGTCGCAAGACGGCTGCCCCCGTCGCACATTCTGTGCGTTTGGCCCCATATGGCGCTGTGCGAACCTCCCTTGGCACCTCGGCTCAACGTGGGAGGACGCCCGATGATCGTTCCTGGGTACCGGGACCATCCGACCGAGCGATGGGACCCGATCGCGCCAGTCGATCCGGGAGAGGCCGAGGACTTCCTCCGGCGGTGCTACCTCGAGAACCCCCGGCTCGGTCCGGTCGAGCCGCGCCTGGCCATCGTGCGCGCGCAGATCGCGGCGACCGGCGGCTACGCGCACACCACCGAGGAGCTGGCGAACGGCGCCAAGATGGCCTGGCGCAACTCGAGCCGCTGCATCGGCCGGCTCTACTGGCGCAGCCTGGTCGTGCTCGACCGGCGCCGGGCGCGTACCGCGGACGACATCTTCTCGCTGCTGGTGCACCACCTGCGGGTCGCCGGCGGCGGGGACCGCTCCGGGGCGATCCGCCCGGTGATCAGCATCTTCGCGCCCGCGCTGCCCGGCCAGCCGTACGCCCGGGTCTGGAACGAGCAGCTGATCCGGTACGCGGGCTACCGCGGCGAGGACGGCGGCTACGTCGGCGACCCGCGCAACGAGGCGTTCACCGCGGCGATGCAGGGCTTCGGCTGGCGCGGCAAGGGCGAGGCCTTCGACGTGCTGCCGATCGCGGTCGAGACACCCGCCGAGGGCGTACGCCTCTACGAGCTTCCCGAGCGCGCGATCCTCGAGGTGCCGCTCACCCACCCGGAGTTCGGCTGGTTCGCCGAGCTGGGCCTGCGCTGGCACGTGGTGCCGGCGATCGCGAACATGCGCCTGACGATCGGCGGCGTGCAGTACCCGCTGGCGCCGTTCAACGGCTGGTACATGGGCTCGGAGATCGGCGCCCGCAACCTGGCCGACAAGGACCGGTTCAACATGGTGCCGATCGTCGCCGCGCGCATGGGCCTGGACACCAGCCGGGAGTCGACGCTGTGGCGGGACCGGGCGCTGATCGAGCTCAACCGCGCGGTGCTGCACTCGTACGAGAAGGCCGGTATGAAGATCGCTGATCATCACACCGAGTCGCAGCGGTTCCTGACACACCTGAGCAACGAGGAGAAGGCGGGCCGCCCGGTGCCCGCCGACTGGACCTGGATCGTGCCGCCGATCTCGGGCGGGGCGACGCCGGTCTTCCACCGCTACTACGAGGAGCTGGACCTGCGCCCGAACTTCTACCTGGACCCGGAGGCGCAGGCCCTGTCGCAATCCGGCACCCGTACCTGCCCGTTCACCGGCTGAGCCGGTGCCGCCTAGGCGAACTCGTTGAGCGGGAAATCGTCGCGGTGGCGCCAGCCGGCATCGGTGCGGACGTGGTCCGCGCGGACCCACTTCAGCAGCCGATGGGAGAACTCCGCCGCGGGTATGCGTCCCGCGCCGCGGACGACGAAGCCCTCCGACGACTCGGGATCGCGCAGGGCGGGCCAGGCGGCCCGCGCCTCGCTCAGGCTGCCGCCGCGATACAGCACCGGGACCACCGGCAGCTCCAGCCGCTGCGCCCAGTCGACCGTGTCGTCCCAGCCGAGCAGCGTGTCCGTCTCGTCCCAGATGCCGAAGACGATGAAGACACCCGGCAGATCCGTGTACGCGATGCTGCGCCGCGCCCACATCGACTCGCCGCAGACCCGCCAGTCGTCCGGTATCCGGTAGGCGGTCATCGCCCAGAGCGCCTTGGCCGCCCGGTCCCACGGGTGGGTGCCCGAGTCGAGGGAGCGGGCGTACATCGCGTCGCGGGTGAAGGTTAGGTTGCCGCCGTCGAGCTTCTCCGTGACCACCAGCTCACCGTCCAGCCAGGACAGGTCGTGCTGTATCCGGTCGCCGGCGGTGGCGCCGGGGGAGTCGGGCAGGTGGAAAGTGCGTGGGTACTTTCCGGCCTGCCCGCCCATCAGAAGTCTCCCTCTGCCACCTGGAACACGGTCAGTCCCAGGGCGCGCCACATGCGCACGACCTGCTGCCGGTCGTCGAACACGCCGATGACCCGCCAGCGGTCGCGGATCTCCTCGTCGAAGATCTCCCGCTTGACGATCGCATCCTTGCGCGAGTCGCCCGCGGGCCGCATGAAGAGTCCTTCGTACGGCACATCGACGTAAAGGTCCAGCCAGGCCTGCGTCTCGGCCCGGCATTCCTCGTCGCGCCCCGAGCAGAAGACGATCGCGTGGCCGGCCGCGTGCATGGCCCGGACCGCCGCGATGACCGCCGGGTTCGGCGCATCCTCACCGACCCGGCTCCAGTCGTAGGGGCTGCGACCGTTCATCAGCGCGACGGTGCCGTCGATGTCAACGAGCATCACCGGCGGCAGTTCCGGGTCCGGGTCGTAAACAATGCCCGGATCGCCGGGGTCCACGTACGGGATCGGCAGCGGCAGGTTCCTGCCCGCGAGGTACCGCTGGTGCATCCGGAGGATGCCCTGCTCGCCGACCCGCTCCTCCTCGTCGCGGCCGGCGTCGCGGCGCAGGCACTCCTCCAGCGGCACGTCCGTGAAGTCGTGCACCTCGAACGTCGCGTGGAAGCGCGCCGCGAGCTCGGCCCATTCGCGCACGGTCTTGGCCCGCAGGTTCGTGTCGTCGACGATCACGTCGGTGTGCGCGCGCAGCAGCGCCTCCACGGCGGCCCGCTGCGCGCGGGTGATCTGACCCTCCGCCCACTGGGTGAAGAGCCGCCGCCCGTGCAGCATCCGCCGCAGGTCGTCGCGGTTGACCCGGACGACGTGCGGCTGCAGCTTGCGGGCGAACGTGGTCTTGCCCGAGGCGGGCAGGCCACGCGTGATCAGCAGTCTGGTCATTCCTCACTCACCTGTGTGCTCTTCGGGGTCAGGTCGCCGGCGGGCCGCACCAGCTGCCAGAGGCCGGGACGGTAGTCCTTGTCGTCGAGGCGCAGGAACAGTGCCGCGCGGTGCTCGCTGCGCACGGCCCGGGCCGCGAACTCGCGCCGGCCCCAGCCCTCGGGCAGGCCCGCCAGGATCGAGGCGAACTCCGCCTCGACGGCGCCGGCGAGGGCCGCGACCTCGTCGGTCAGCCCGGCGGCGACGTCGGTCACCCACGCGTGGAATTCGTCCGGCAGGGGCTCGGCCAGCGCGCCCAGGTCGTCGCCCGCGACCAGCGCCTCCCACACGGTACGGGCGGAGAGCCCGGTCACCAGCCGGTGCAGCCGTACGTAATCGGCGTATTTGATCTTCACCCGCTGGTCGGTGCCGGAGAAGTGCACGACGAGCCCCTCGCGGCCGTCCCGCGGCGGGGCGGCGAGCGCGTCGGCCAGGGTCGCGTACTCGAAGGTGTCGACGACCGGGCCCGGCCAGAGCGGCACCGCGGCCGGTCCGAAGGTGCGGCCGGTGGCGATCTCGACGGCGCCGAGCAGGATCAGGTCGTCCAGCCCGGCGTAGTCGAGCACGATCCGGTTCTCCGGGTAGACGATCTCGACCAGCACCGTCAGCCCGGCCGGCGGGTCGAAGTCCGGGTAGCGGGTGCGCAGCACCTCGGTCGCGTGCCGCGCCTGGTCCGAGGCGAACGACCCCCGGGTGGCGACCGCGAGGTCCGCGCCGTCGCGGTAGATGATGCCGAGCGAGCCGTCCGCCTTGTCGGTGACGCTCACCGCCGTCTCCGCCGGAAAGCGCGGCGCGTGGCCCTGGTCATGGTTGAAGAATTTCTCGAAGGGGCGGGCGAGGACCGTGTCCCCGTGCACGATCAGGCCGCGGCAGGCCAGGGTGATCGGCGTCCACGCCTCGGCGTACTGGCAGGCCTCGGTGTAGTTGTAGATCACATACGGCCGGGTCGGATGCCGCTGGACCCGCACATGTCCGGTTTCGACCGCGGTGGCCAGTTCGGCCGGGTCGAGCAGGTCGGCAAGCAGCGACATGACGGTCTTCCTTTCGCGAGCACCCGCGGCGGGAATGCGACGAGGGGCGCTCACGTTATCGACCACGGACCCAGTAATGCCTCCTGATTTCAGGTCGGGGCTTGTGACATGGCAGACTGGTCCATCGGCCAGTAATGGTTCCGGTTCACGCTCGAGTCGTCCGCCCTGGCGGGGTGGTTCGGTGCTGACGGCGACCCGGCGACCACATCATCGAGAGGGACCGAGAAATCATGAAGAGCGGAATCCACCCGGAGTACACCACGACCGAGGTCGTCTGCTCCTGCGGTAGCACGTTCACGACCCGCAGCACCGCCAAGGGCGCCGAGATCCGCGTCGAGACCTGCAGCGCCTGCCACCCGTTCTACACGGGCAAGCAGCGCGTGCTGGACACCGCGGGCCGGGTCGCCAAGTTCCAGGCGAAGTACGCGAAGGTCACCGCCGCCAAGAAGAAGTAACTGCCTCGACGGCGCCCACCCCGGAATCCCGGGGTCGGGCGCCGTTCGTGTGTTCCCTGTTCGGGCGACCAAGGAGAGGCATGGCATGAGCAAGGATCGGTTGTCGACGCTGCTCGAGGAGTACTCGCAGCTCGAGAAGCAGATGGAGGACCCCTCCATCCACTCCGACCAGGCGCTGGTGCGCCGGGTCGGGCGGCGGTTCGCCGAGCTGTCGCCGCTCTACGCCGCCAATGCCGAGCTCGAGGCCGCCCGCGCGGACCTGGCCGCGGCCAGGGAACTCGCCGCCGAGGACCCGTCCTTCGCCGGGGAGGTCGAGGCGGTCGCCGCCGCGCTCGCGCCCCTGGAGGAGAAGCTCGGCGAGATGCTCATCCCGCGCGACCCGCACGACGCCAAGGACGTGATCGTCGAGATCAAGGCCGGCGAGGGCGGGCAGGAGTCGGCGCTGTTCGCGGGCGATCTGCTGCGGATGTACACCCGGTACGCGGAGAAGCACGGCTGGGTGGTCGAGGTCATCGACGTGCAGGATTCCGACCTCGGCGGGGTCAAGGACGTCTCGGTGGCGGTGAAGACCAAGGGCGTGCCCGAGGGGGGCCACGGCGTCTGGTCCCGCCTCAAGTGGGAGGGCGGCGTGCACCGCGTCCAGCGGGTGCCGGTGACCGAGTCGCAGGGCCGCATCCACACCAGCGCCGCGGGCGTCCTCGTGCTGCCGGAGGCCGAGGACGTCGACGTGCACATCGAGCCCGGCGACATCCGGGTCGACGTGTTCCGCTCCTCGGGGCCCGGCGGCCAGTCCGTCAACACCACCGACTCGGCCGTGCGCATCACCCACCTGCCGACCGGCACCGTGGTGAGCTGCCAGAACGAGAAGAGCCAGCTGCAGAACCGCGAGTCGGCCATGCGCATCCTGCGCTCCCGGCTGCTCGCCATCGCGCAGGAGCAGGCCGACGCGGCCGCCTCCGACGCCCGCAAGCTGCAGGTGCGCACCGTCGACCGCTCGGAGCGGATCCGCACCTACAACTTCCCGCAGAACCGGATCAGCGACCACCGGATCGGCTATACCGCGTACAACCTGGATCTGGTGCTCGGCGGCGAGCTGGACGCGGTGCTGGACTCGCTCGCGGAGGCCGACCGGGCCGCCCGGCTGGCCGGCGAGACGGAGATCAGCCGACGTCCGTGACGGCCAGCAGGCCGTCCTGCGTCACGCAGGCCAGCAGGCTGCCCGCGCTCTGGCAGCCGTACTCGATGACCGGCGGCATCGTGCCGCGCAGCAGCAGCTCGCCGGAGCGCTCGTCGTACTGGCTGATCGAGACGAGGCCGGCCGGCTCCCTGGTGTTGGCCAGCAGGTACGGCGACGCCGCGGTGGTGTAGTTCCACACCGGCGAGCCGGTGCCCAGGTCGGCGAGCCGCCGCCCGGTCGCGACGTCGACGAGGTGGTGGCGCACCCCGGATTCGTCGTCGTCCACCAGCAGCTTTCCGCCGCCGAGCGGGAACGCGTCGGGCGAGCCGGGAAGCCGCCAGCGCAGCTCGCCGGTGTCGCTGTCGTAGCCCGACGCCCCGTCCGGCCCGCGCATGCAGAGCACCGGCCCGCAGTCGTACGCGCCGCCGAGCGTGTCCGACTCGATGTGCCACATCCGCCGCAGCGTCTCCGTGTCGTACGCGGTGATGCTGGTCCGCTCCTGCTCGGCGCGTTGCACGTAGAGGCGGTGGCCCTGCATCGTCAGCGCCGTGTCCTGGTTGTCCGGTGCCGACCGGCGTCCCCAGGGCAGCGTCGCCGCGGCCACCACCGAGCCGTCGGCGAGGTCGAGCACCTCTACCTCGCCCTTCGCGGTGGCGGTGACGAGGCGGCCCGGCTCGCTGCGCTCGAGGGTGTCGGTCACCCAGACCGCGAGGTGCCCGGCGGGCCGCGACCAGATGTCGACCCCGTCGGAGATCCGGACCACCCGCAACGTGGTGACCCGGCTGCCGTCGTCGTTCCACTCGGTGAGCAGGACCCGGTCGTCCGTGGCCACCGACATCTCGCCGGGCCGGTGCCACAGCCGCCGCCCGGTCGCCGTGTCGACGGCGACGGTGTCCCGGGTGAACTCACGGGAGATCTCGGTGCCGTCCAGGTCGGTGAACCGCGCCGTCGCGTAGTCGCCCGGCAGCAGCAGCACCCCGGCCTGGATCTGGCCGAGCCAGTTGGGGCTGCCGATGTTCGAGTTCGACCAGCGCACCGCCCCGGTACGCAGGTCGTACGCGGTGACCCGGGTGGTGCCCGCCTGCGCCAGCACGTAGGCGGCGTCGCCGGACACCATGAACGAGTCGGCGCCCTGCTGGAACGGGGTGCTCCAGAGCCGCTGCGGCCCGTGCGGGTCGGGCCGCGCCGAGCCGGTGACCGTGAGCACGCAGACGATCGCGACGACCGCCACCAGCACCCGCCGGAGCTCGTTGCGGCGCAGGCCGCGGCGGGAGGGTCCGGCGGGCGGCTGCTCGCCGCCGTCCGTGACGAGCCCCAACTCGATGACGGTCATACGGCGAGGGTAGGGGCAGCGCACGTTCGGTCGATGGACCGGGACGGGGTAAAGCCGAATGATCTTCGCTCGTGCCGGTGACGACGACGATTCCAGATTTCTGCCCCCGTTGCTCCACCGCGTTGACCCGGGTGGCCGATACGGATCCCTGGTGCGCGGCCTGCGAGTGGAACCTCGAAAGCTTCGCTCCCGCCGAGAACGCCGGCTGGGTGTGGCGCCTGATCGACAGGTGGGACAGCAGGGCGGGCTTCCGGGTCGACCGGCGCATCGTGGAGGCGTACCTGCGGAACCCCGAGGCCGCCGTGCCGCGGGCCGGCTATCTGTTCCTGGTCCTCATCTCCGCCGTCCTGATGCTGCTGCTGGCCGCCGTCGTCGTTGCCGGACTCCGGTTCCTGCTGCAGGGCGAGCGGCTGCCGATCATCCCGGGGGCGCTGCTGCTCGGCGGGGCCTGGCTGCTGCGGCCACGGCTCGGCCGGCTCAAGAAGCTCCTGCGTGGCGTGCACGTCGTCCCGGTGACGCGGGCGCCCGTGCTGCACAACCTGGTGGAGCGGATCGCGCGGGAGACCGGCGCCCCGCTTCCCGACGTCCTGGCCCTGGACTACTCCTGGAACGCGTACGCCGCCGTGGTCGGGATCCGCCGGACGAAGGTGCTGGTCCTGGGCATTCCGCTGCTGCTGGTGATGGGGCCGCAGCACCTGGTCGCGCTGATCGGGCACGAGCTCGGGCACCTGCGCCACAAGGACAACGGCCGCCGGCTGCTGACACAGCCCGCGCTGACCGCGTTCGGCACCTTCTCGGAGCTGCTGCGGCCACCGCGCGGCAACGCCGTCGACCTGAGGCTGGCCGGCTCGACCGCCTTCCTCTTCACCGCCTGGCAGGCGGTCACCGGCGTGGTCTCCCTGCTGCTCTTCGCCGTTCACCTGGGCGTGCATGTCCTGGACTCCCGGGGTTCCCGGCGTGCCGAGCTGCGCGCGGACGCGATGAGCGTCCAGGCCGCGGGATCCACGGCGGCGATGGAGATGGTCGACCTGTCCCCGCTCCTGCCCGAGCTGCGCGGCTACGTGCGGGGGCACGTGCCCGAGGGGCGGCAGGCGGGCGATCACTGGCGGAGCATGCTGACCCTGGCCCGCGACCGCGAGCTGCGGTCGGTGGCGGTGCAGCGGCAGCTCTCCATCCGGCTCGGTGCCTCCCTGCTGGCCAGCCACCCGGCGCCCGGGCGGCGCCGGCAATGGATGGCCGGCCTGCCCTATGCGCTGCCCGCCGTCGTGGTGAGCGCCGGCGACGCCGCCGCGATCGAAGCGGAGCTGAACCCGTACGCGGCAGCCATGCACCGTTGGATGGTCGGCTAGGCGGGGGTCCGGTTCGAGGCCGCGGTGGCCAGGGCCGCGCTTAGGCTGCGCCCGTTCGTGCCGACCTCGGACCAGCCCGCCGCCAGCCCGATCGGGGTGCCGGGGACCAGCACCTGCCAATTTTCCCCGGCGGCCGCCGCGCTGATCCGCCGGGAGACCTCGGCCGCCTGGTTGGGGCCCGCGCCGGGCAGCAGCACCACGAACTCGTCGCCGGCGAAGCGGGCCACGAAGTCGCCGCGGCGCATGACCCGGTTGAGCACGCCGGCGATGCGCTGCAGCACCAGGTCGCCGCAGTGCCGGCCGTGCCGCGCGTTGACCGCGGTGAAGCCGATCAGGTCGCAGACGCCGATCGCCGCGCGCTCGCCGCGTGCCAGCATCGCCGCCACGTAGCGCTCGAGCTGGCGGCGGTTGGGCAGGCCGGTGAGCGGGTCGGTGAGGGTCTCGTCGCCGTAGCGGCCCATGTCGCGCTGGGTCTCCTGGGCGTCCAGGCGGGCGGCCACCCCGTCCAGGTAGCCGTCCCGGAGCCGGTCGATGCGCTGGGCGGCGAGGCGGAACGCGTGCCGGTCGGCGATGTGCGCGGCCTTGTAGTCGCCGGCCTGGGCGTAGCAGATGCTGCGCAGCCGGGCCGGCTCGGAGGGGCCGAGGATCTCCTGGGAGACAGGCACGGCGTCGAGCTTGCGCAGCGCGTCGCCGGGCCGGTCCGCCGCGATGTCGAGGCACACCGTGCCGAGGTGCCGAAGGTCGCGGGAGCGGACGCTGTCGCCGCCGCCGGTCAGCAGCGCGGCCACGTTGGTCGCGGTGGACTCGCCGAGGGCCGCGCGCCTGGCGAGCGCGTAGCCGTACACGGGGCGGCTGCTCGGGCGCAGGCGCACGTCGGCGCCGGTGGCGACGTAGCGGGTCAGCTCGGCGTCGATGTCGCGCAGCACCCGCAGGCAGCCGTCGGTGTCGCCCTGGTGGTCCAGCGAGACCGCGTTGCGCAGCCGGATCCCGGGCGCGGCGAAGACCTCGCTCGCCATCCCGGCCGCCGCGCCGACCTGCCGGGCCTGCTCGATCGCGGTCAGCGCGTGGCCGTGGAAACCCAGGTAGCTGTAGGCCATGGCCAGGTCGTGCCAGCCCCAGGCGGTCTCGCTGTCGCCCTCCGGCACCGCCGCCAGCGCCCGCGAGGCCTGCACCAGGTGGGTGACGCCCCGGTCCAGCGCGCCCTGCAGATAGGCGCCGAGGGCGGCGAAGGCGTGCATCTGGCCACGCAGATAGGGATCGGACGTGTCCCGGACGGCGTTGCTGGCCACCGTCATCGCGGTGGCGAGCTCGGCGACCCGGCCCAGGTTGATGAGCGCGCCGAAGCGCTGGACGAGCGCGTATGCCCGGGTGAACGGGTCGGCCGTGCTGGCGAGCACCTTGTCGAGGATCGCCAGCGCCTCCGCGGAGCGACCGCCCTGCTGGAGCTCGCCGGCGTTGGCCAGTTCGTCGACTGAATCCGGGAGCTGGTCCAACCACGTCATGGTGCCGCCATGGCCATCCAGGCCCCTCCTGCCGACGCCGTTCGTCGATGGGGTGACCCGGCCGGTCACCTTCGAGATACGACGTTCCATGATTATGCCGTGACGCCGACGCACGAACACCCCTCCGAGGGGACGGAACGGACGCGGTTGGTTCCGGCGCTTGCGCGGGCGACCGCGCGGCTGGCCGAGGCGGGCGTCGCATCACCGCGCGCCGACGCCGAACTGCTCGCCGCGCACGCCCTCGGCGTGGGCCGCGGCCGGCTTCTGCTGATCGACACCCTGCGCGGCGACGAACTGCGCCGGTTCACCGGGCTCGTCGACGAGCGGGCCCGCCGGATCCCGCTGCAGCACCTGCTCGGCACGGCCGCGTTCCGGCATCTGGAGCTCGAGGTGGGCGACGGCGTCTTCGTGCCGCGGCCCGAGACCGAGCTGCTGGCGGGCTGGGGCATCGAGCGCACCGCGCCGGGCGCGACCGTGGTCGACCTGTGCAGCGGCACCGGCGCGATCGCGCTCTCCGTCGCGGACGAGGCCGAGCCGGGGCTGGTCATCGCGGTGGAACGCTCGCCGGCGGCGCTCGAATATCTGCGGAGGAACGCGGCGGCGTCCACCGTGGTGCGGGTCGTGCCGGGCGATGTCACCGATCCCGGCCTGCTCGCTGAGTACCGGGGCCGGGTCGACGTGCTGCTCTGCAACCCGCCGTACGTGCCGGACGGCACCGTCGTGCCGGCCGAGGTCGCCGAGCACGACCCGGCGGAGGCGGTCTTCGGCGGCGCCGACGGCCTCGCCGTGATCCGGCCGGTGATCGCCCTGGCCGCGGGCCTGCTGCGGCCCGGCGGCGCGGTCGGCATCGAGCACGACGACGTGCACGCCTCGGCGGTGCCGGACCTGCTGCGCGCCGACGGGCGGTTCGCCGACGTCGTCGCGCACACCGACCTGCCCGGCCGGCCGAGATACGCGACGGCCCGGCGCAGGTAGGGAACGTGACCCGCGCCATGGCACACTGCAACCTGTGATGCTCTATGACTGCCGGACCGTCGCCGAGCGTGACCGCGGCATCGCCGCGGCCGTCGAGGCGGTCAAGAGCGGTGAGCTGGTCGTCCTGCCCACCGACACCGTCTACGGGGTCGGCGCGGACGCGTTCACCTCGCACGCCGTCAACGCCCTGCAGAACGCGCGGGGCACGGACCGCCGGGTGCCGCCCGTGCTGGTCGGCTCGCGGCACACCCTCGACGGGCTGGTCTATTCGCTGCCGAAGGCCGCGCGCGAGCTGGCCGACGCGTTCTGGCCGGGCGCGCTGACGATCGTCGTCGAGCACTCGCCGAGCCTGCAGTGGGACCTGGGCGACACCGGCGGGGTGATCGCCGTGCGGATGCCGCTGCACCCGGTGGCCCTCGAGGTGCTGCGTGAGGTGGGCCCGATGGCCGTCACCACGGCCAACCGGATCGGCCAGCCGGCGCCGACCACCGCCGAGGAGGCCCGCGAGCAGCTCGAGTACGCGGTCCGGATCTATCTGGAGGCGGGCGCGGCCGCCGACCCGGCGCCCAGCACGATCGTCGACGTGACCGGCGCCGAGCCGCGGGTGCTGCGCGACGGCGCCATCCCGTTCGAGAAGCTGCGCGAGGTAGTGCCCGACATCCTGGCCGCGGGAGCCTGATGATGCCGTTCACCGTCCTGCACGTGTGCATGGGCAACATCTGCCGCTCCCCGATGGCCGAGCGGCTGCTCGTGCTCGCCGCCGCGCAGCGGCTGGCCAAGGTCGCACCCGATGTGGAGCTGGGCGCCCTGCTGCGCAGCGCCAGCGCGGGTACGGGCGGCTGGCACGAGGGCGAAGAGATGAACCCGCCCGCGGCCCGGCAGATCATCCTCCGCGGTGGCAGCACGGACGGCTTCACGGCCCGCAAGCTGACCAGCGCGCAGCTGGACGAGGCCGACCTGATCCTGACCGCCACCGCCGACCAGAGCGACTATGTGCACGCGCTGGTTCCCGGCGCGGCCGACCGCACGTTCGTGCTCGGGCACCTCGGCCGCCTGCTGCGCGAGCTTGATCTCGCCGCGCTGCCGCCGGCCGGCACCGACGCCGAGACCTTCGCCGCCCGCGCCGCGGCCCTGGTCGCCGCCGCGGATCGCCGCCGCGGCGAGACCGAGCCGGTGCCCGGCGACGACCTGGACGATCCGTGGGGCCGGGGCGACCAGACCTTCCAGCGCATCGCCGACGACATCGACGAGTCGCTGTACGCGCTCGTGGACGCGTTGCTGCCGGGAGCGCCGAGGCCGGCGTGACGATCGTCGTACCGGACGCCGACGGCCTCCGCCGCGCGGTGGAGCTGCTGCAGGGCGACTCCGTGGTCGCGTTCCCCACCGAGACCGTCTACGGCCTCGGCGCGCACGCGTTCTCGCCGGCGGCGATCGCCGAGGTGTACCGCCTCAAGAACCGCCCATCGTGGAACCCGCTGATCGTGCACGTGCCGCACGTGGCGGCGGCCCGCGCCCTCGCCGAGGACTGGCCCGACGCGGCGAACGAACTGGCGGCACAGTTCTGGCCCGGCCCGCTGACCCTGGTGGTGCGGCGGGCCCGGCACCTGAGCGCGGTGGGACCGCCGATCGAGACCATCGCGGTCCGGGTGCCGGCGCACGAGGTCGCGCTGAGCCTGCTGGAGGCCGCGGGCCTGCCGCTGGCCGCGCCGAGCGCGAACCGCTCGGAGGGCATCTCGCCGACGACGGCCGAGCACGTGCGGCGCAGCCTGCCCGAGGTTCCGCTGATCCTGGACGGCGGCCCGGCGTCGTGGGGCATCGAGTCGACGGTCGTCGACCTGACCGGGCAGACGCCGAGGCTGCTGCGCCCGGGCGCGCTCGGCCTGCGGGCCCTGCGCGAGGTGACCGGCGCGATCGCCCTGCCGGAGGAGGTCGCCGACGGCGCGCAGCGCTCCTCGCCCGGCATGAACGCGCGGCACTACGCGCCGCGGGCCAGGGTGATCCTCGCCGAGGACGTGAGCAAGGTGGAGCACGGCGACCTGGCGGGCCCGGTGGCGGTGCTCAGCTACGAGAGCGTCGAGGACTTCTCGGACGACCTCGTCGCCGAGGTGCTCAGCGTGGATCCGCGCGAGTACGCGGCCGACCTCTACGCGGCCCTGCACCGCCTCGACGACGCCGGGGTGGGCACGATCATCGTGCAGGCCCCGCCGGAGACCGAGGAGTGGCTGGCGGTGCGGGACCGGCTGCGCCGGGCGGCCGCGTCGTAGCGCCCCGCGCGATGTTGCGGGCCATTCCGCTGAAGACCACCCCGTGGAAGGGCAGCACGCTCGCCCAGTAGAGGTGCCCGGCCAGCCCGCGCGGCAGGAAGATCGCCCGCTGCCGGTAGACGCTGGTCCCGTCGGGGCCGGGCTCCGCGTACATCTCCAGCCAGGCCCGGCCCGGCACCCTCATCTCGGCGCGCAGCCGCAGCAGTTCGCCCGGCTTGATCTCCTCGACCCGCCACCAGTCCAGCGCCTCGCCGACGTACAGGTGGTCCCGGTCGCGGCGGCCCCGGCGCAGGCCGACGCCGCCGGCCAGCCGGTCCAGCCAGCCGCGCACGGACCAGGCGAGCGGGAACGAGTACCAGCCGTTCTCGCCGCCGACGCTCTCGATCACCCGCCACAGCGCGTGCGGGGGCGCCTCCACCGGCTGGCTGCGCTCGTCGAGGTAGACGGTGCCGCCCGACCAGTCCGGATCGCTGGGCAGCGGTTCGGCGGCCGCGTCGCGCCCGACGGCGTTCGACCACCGGGTCTCCACGTTCGCGTCCCGGATCTTGCCGAGCGCGAGCCGGACGGCCTCGTCGAAGCCGAGCAGGCCGTCGTCGGGCACGTACCGGGCGATGTCGTGCTCGCGAGCGTACGCCTCGTGGATCAGGCTGCCGACCAGCGGCCGGGCGATCGCGTTCGGCACGGGCGTCACCAGGCCGACCCAGTGCGCCGAGAGCCAGGGGCTCAGCGGGCGCAGCGGCACGATGACGCGCCGGGGCAGCCCGGCGACCCGGGCGTAGCGCTGCATCATCTCCAGGTAGGTCAGTACCTCCGTGCCGCCGATGTCGAAGCCGCGGCTGACGTCGTCCGGCAGCGTGGCGCAGCCGATCAGATAGCGCAGGACGTCGCGGACGGCGATCGGCTGGATCCGGTTGCGCACCCAGCGCGGGGTGACCATCATCGGCAGCCGCTCGGTCAGGTAGCGCAGCATCTCGAACGACGCGGAGCCCGAGCCGATGATCACCGGCGCCCGCAGCACCGCCGTCGGCACCCCGCTGCCCAGCAGGATCCTCGCGACCTCGGCCCGGGAGCGCAGGTGTGCCGAGGGATGCTCGTCGGCGGGCGGCTCGGGGCCGCCGAGGTAGATGATCCGTTTGACCCCGGCGGCCGCTGCCGCCGCCGCGAAGTTGCCGGCCGCCTCCCGGTCGAGGCGCTCGAAGTCGTGCCGGCCCAGCGAGTGCACCAGGAAGTACGCCACGTCGACGCCCTCGAACGCCGCCGGCAGCGTGGCCGGGTCGCTGAGGTCGCCCTCGACGACCTCCACCTGCCCGGCCCAGGGCACGTCGCGCAGCCGGGCGGCGCTGCGTGCCAGGCAGCGCACGGAATGGTTCGCCTCGAGCAGCCGGGGCGCCAGGCGGCCACCGATATAGCCCGTGGCCCCCGTGACCAGACAATGCATAACTCCCACTGTGCCCGCAGCCGGGGCCCGATAAGCCATATGCTCGAATCCGGCAGCGTCGCCGACGTGAGGGAGCGCGCCATGGAGACCTTCTGGGGCCCCGACTTCGGTGCGCTCGAGCGTGAGGATCCGGAGATCGCGGAGGTGATCCTGGGCGAGCTCGAGCGCCAGCGCGGCGGGCTGCAGCTGATAGCGAGCGAGAACTTCACCTCGCCGGCGGTGCTGGCCGCGCTCGGCTCGACGCTGAACAACAAGTACGCCGAGGGCTATCCGGGCCGGCGCTACTACGGCGGCTGCGCCGAGGTGGACCGCGCCGAGGAGCTCGCGATCGACCGGGCGAAGGCGCTGTTCGGCGCCGACCACGCGAACGTGCAGCCGCATTCGGGCTCGGCGGCCAACATGGCGGCGTACGCGGCGCTGATCCAGCCCGGCGACACCGTGCTGGCCATGGACCTGCCGCACGGCGGGCACCTCACCCACGGCAGCCGGGTCAACTTCTCCGGGAAGTGGTTCCACCCGGTCGGCTACGCGGTGCGGCGCGACACCGAGCTCATCGACTACGACGAGGTCCGCGACCTGGCCCTGGCGCACCGGCCCAAGCTGATCGTCTGCGGCGCGACCGCGTACCCGCGGCTGATCGACTTCAAGGTCTTCCGCGGCATCGCGGACGAGGTGGGCGCCTATCTGATGGTGGACGCCGCGCACTTCATCGGCCTGGTCGCCGGCGGTGCCGTGCCGTCGCCCGTACCCCATGCCGACGTGGTGTGCTGCACCACCCACAAGGTGCTGCGCGGGCCCCGGGGCGGCATGATTCTGTGCCGTGAGGAGCTTTCCGAGCGCATCGACAAGGCCGTCTTCCCGTTCACGCAGGGCGGGCCGCTGATGCATACCGTGGCCGCGAAGGCCGTCGCCCTGCGGGAGGCGGCGCTGCCCGACTACCAGACCTATGCCCGGCAGGTGGTCAAGAACAGCGTGGCGCTCGCCGCCGGGCTGGCCGGCGAGGGCATGCGTCCCGTCTCCGGCGGCACCGACACCCACCTGGCCCTGGTCGACCTGCGCGACCTCGGGGTCACCGGCCGCGACGCGGAAGCGCGCTGCGACCGGGCCCGGATCACCCTGAACAAGAACGCCATCCCGTACGACCCGGAGCGGCCGATGACCGCCTCGGGGATTCGGGTGGGCACGCCCAGCGTGACGACCCAGGGCATGGGGGAGGGCGAGATGCGCCAGATCGCCGGGCTGATCGCCGCCGCGGTGCGCGCGGATCCGGACTCGGTCGCCGGGGCCGCCGCGCTGCGTGACACGGCCGGCGAGGTGTCCGCGCTGGTCCGGAGCTTCCCGGCGTACGCGCAGGCCGGGGTGCCGGCATGAACGACTCCGCCGACCGCGTGGTGCCGGCCCAGGCCGGCCCCTACGACGATGACGAGGACGGGCGGCCGCTGCCCGAACTGCCGCCGCTGCCCGCGGATCCCCGCTGGCGCGTCGAGCACCTGCCCTTCCTGACCGCCTTCTCGGTCGCGTTGATGATCTGTGCGGCTTCCGTGGGCTTCTTCGCCGGTGGCGCACCGGCGGCGCTGGGCGCGGCGGCCGGGGTCGCCGTCGTCACGGTCAGCTTCACCATGTCGACCCTGGTGCTGGCCTGGGCGGACACCGTGCGCCCGGCCCTGCTGATGCCGCTGGGGCTGCTGACCTACATGGTGAAGTACTCGTTGCTCGGCGTGATCATGGTGTTTGTGATCTCCTCAGAGTGGCCGGGCCGGATCGCGATGGGCTGGGGCATCGTCGCGGGCGTGCTCGGCTGGACCGCCGTGCAGGTCTGGTGGGTCTACCGCACGAGCCTCTCCAAGTGATCTACGGCACTCGCGTTTTGGCTGGTCAGCGACCTCTTGAGGGGCTTCTGTCCACGATCCGGTGACGGTCGCACGGCGAAGTTGTCCGGTTCTGGCGCAGGAGGAGTAGCGTGATGGCGAGTTGCGAGACCCCTGACGCCTGGACAACTGCGGTTGTGCGGGGGGTCCCGCTTAGCTTTGTCTCGCCTGCTGATATCGTTCGGGCCGTCATGACTGGTCAAAAACCTCCCGGCAACCCCCACGGCGACGACGGTCAGAATCCGCCCGACACGGGCATGGGAATGACGTCGATCAGCTATCTCCTCGGGGGAATGCTGGTCTGGGGTGGGATCGGTTGGTTGGTCGACCACTACGTCGGGACCAAGGGCATCTTCGCCGGTATCGGGGCCGTAATCGGCACCGCCGGCGGTGTCTACCTCATCGTGCGCCGTCTCGGCGCCTGACAGGAAAGGGCTACGGTGATCGGTCAGTCGATCGTCCTCGCAGCGGATGTTCCGTTCCCGCCGAGCGTCGAGGACTTCTACCTGCCCAGCATCCTGCCGTGGGGTGGTGAGTCGTACTGGTTCACCAAGATCACGCTGCTGGTCTGGGTGTCCGTTGCGGCGCTCATCATCTTCTTCCTGGTCTCGAACCGGAAGCCGCAGCTCGTACCCACGAAGAAGCAGTGGCTGGCGGAGAGCCTCTACGGCTTCGTCCGCAACAACATCGCGATCGAGATGATCGGGCCGCGCGGCGTCGCCTTTGCGCCCTACCTGACGACGTTGTTCTGCTTCATTCTGGTGAACAACTTCTTCGGCATCGTGCCGCTGATCCAGATCTCGCCGAACTCGCACATCGCTTTCCCCGCGGTTCTCGCGATCATCAGCTATGTGATGTTCATCTATGTCGGCATCAGGCATCACGGCTTCGTGAAGTACTTCAAGACCGCACTGATCCCGCCGGCGCCGTGGTTCATTCTGCCGCTGCTGATTCCGATCGAGTTCTTCTCGAACTTCCTGGTCCGCCCGTTCTCGCTGGCGGTCCGACTCTTCGCCAACATGTTCGCCGGGCACATGCTGCTGCTCGTCTTCACGCTCGGCGGCTTCGCGATGCTCAACGCGAATGCCTGGCTGGCGCCCATCTCGGTCGTCTCGTGGATCATGACGATCGCGTTGACGTTCCTCGAGTTCATGGTGATCGTGCTCCAGGCGTACGTGTTCACGGTCCTGACCGCGAGCTACGTGCAGGGCGCCCTCGCCGACGAGCACTGAGCTGCCTGCTTAACACCCCGTTGTCGTCCCGCGTGAAAGTCACGCGAGATACCAGGAGGAATCAGTAATGGACGTTCTTGCCGCCTTCACGGGTAGCACCGCCGCCATCGGCTACGGTCTCGCTGCCATCGGCCCCGGCATCGGTGTCGGCCTGGTCTTCTCGGCCTACATCCAGTCGACGGCCCGCCAGCCGGAGTCGGCGCGCCTGACGCTGCCGTTCGTCTGGATCGGCTTCGCCGTCATCGAGGCGCTCGCGCTGCTGGGCATCGCCTTCGGCTTCATCTGGCAGGGCCAGGGTCTCTGAGCTAGTTCCGCCGAACGGAGGTTCACATGCTCTCGTACCTAGCTACTGAGGTGGCTGAGGAAACCACCCACAACCCGATCATCCCGATCTGGCAAGAGGTTGTGGTCGGCACTGTCGCCTTCGCGGTGCTCTGCTTCGTGCTGATGAAGTTCGTCTTCCCCATCATGGAGAAGACGTTCGCGGCCCGGGTGGACGCGATCGAGGGTGGCATCAAGCGCGCCGAGGTCGCTCAGGCCGAGGCGAACGAGCTGCTCGAGCAGTACCGGGCGCAGCTGTCCGAGGCCCGCACCGAGGCTGCCCGCATCCGCGACGAGGCTCGTGCCGACGCGGAGGGCATCCGCCAGGACGTCCTCGGCAAGGCCCGGGAAGAGTCCGACCGCATCATCGCGGCCGGTCGCGATCAGCTCGCCGCCCAGCGGGAGAGCATCGTCCGTGAGCTTCGGGCCGAGGTCGGCACGCTCGCGGTGGACCTGGCCAGCAAGATCGTCGGTGAGTCGCTCGCCGACGAGGCGCGCAACCGGGGCACCGTCGACCGTTTCATCAACGAGCTCGGCGCCGGCACCGGCACCGGGCGGCGCTGATGGCGACCGTCAACCGGGAGTCGTACGCGGCGGCCGGCGAGAAGCTTGCCGCTGACACGCGGCAGGCGACGGCCGCGCAGCTCGCCACGACCGCCGACGAGATCCTGTCGGTGGCCCGGCTGCTGCGCGGCGAGCTTCGGCTCCGCCGTGCGCTGACCGACCCGTCGCGCGGCGGCAACGACCGGGCGGAGCTGTTCCGCTCGATCTTCGCCGGCAAGCTCGGTGCGATCACCGTCGACGCGCTCGCGACCCTGGTGTCCGCGCGCTTCTCCCGGCCGTCCGAGCTGCTCAACGCGACCGAGCGACTCGGTGTGGACATGGTCCTGGCGTCGGCAGACAAGGCCGGCACGATCGCCGAGGTCGAGGACGAGCTGTTCCGCTTCGGTCAGATCGTCCGGGGCAACGCCGAGCTCTCGGTCACGCTCAGTGACCCGGGTGCGCCGGTCGAGCGCCGGGCTAAGCTGGCCGGGGACCTGCTGGAAGGCAAGGCCCAGGCGGCCACCGTCCAGATCATCGCGGTGGCGCTCGAGGGTTTCGGCGGGCGCAACTTCGAGGCCTCGCTGAGCCGGCTGGTCGAGCTGACCGCCGCGAAGCGGGACCGCGAGGTGGCCTACGTGACGGTCGCCAAGCTGCTGGGCGAGGCCGAGGAGCAGCGCCTCGCCGCGAAGTTGTCCGACATCTACGGTCGGCAGGTCTCGCTGAAGTTCGACCTGGATCCGAGCATCATCGGCGGTCTCAGCGTTCGAGTCGGCTCCGACCTCTACGACGGCACGATCCTGCGGCGACTCAACGAAGCCCGGCAGGCGTTCGCTAAATAGTTTTTACCCCTCGGTGGCGGCGACGTCCCGAGCACGCCCTCGGCGGCGGCGACGCCCCGAGCCGACTAGAGAAGGCAGAGGATGGCCGAGCTGACCATCTCCTCGGACGAGATCCGGGGGGCGCTAGAGCGCTACGTCTCGTCCTACACGCCCGAGGTCTCCCGTGAGGAGGTCGGCATCGTCTCCGATGCGGGCGACGGGATCGCGCACGTCGAGGGCCTGCCCTCGGCAATGGCGAACGAACTGCTCGAATTCGCCGACGGCACGCTGGGCGTCGCCCTGAACCTCGACGTCCGCGAGATCGGCGCCGTGGTCCTGGGTGACTTCACCGGCATCGAGGAGGGCCAGCCGGTCAAGCGGACCGGCCGCGTCCTCTCGGTCCCAGTGGGCGACGCCTACCTGGGCCGAGTGGTGAACGCGCTGGGCGAGCCGATCGACGACCGTGGCCCGATCGAGAGCGAGGGCTACCGCGAGCTCGAGCTGCAGGCGCCGAACGTCATGTCCCGGCAGCCCGTGAAGCAGCCGCTGCAGACCGGCATCAAGGCGATCGACGCCATGACGCCGATCGGCCGTGGCCAGCGCCAGCTGATCATCGGCGACCGCAAGACCGGCAAGACCACGGTCGCGCTCGACACGATCATCAACCAGCGCGCCAACTGGGAGTCCGGCGACCCGGAGAAGCAGGTCCGCTGCATCTACGTCGCCATCGGACAGAAGGCGACGACGATCGCCAGCATCCGGGGCGTCCTCGAGGAGCAGGGCGCGCTGGAGTACACGACGATCGTGGCCTCGCCGGCGTCCGACCCGGCCGGCTTCAAGTACATCGCCCCGTACACCGGCTCGTCCATCGGACAGCACTGGATGTACGCCGGCAAGCACGTCCTGATCGTCTTCGACGACCTGACCAAGCAGGCCGAGGCCTACCGCGCGGTTTCGCTGCTGCTGCGCCGCCCGCCGGGCCGCGAGGCGTACCCGGGCGACGTCTTTTACCTGCACAGCCGCCTGCTCGAGCGTTGCGCGAAGCTCTCGGACGAGCTGGGCGCGGGCTCGATGACCGGTCTGCCGATCATCGAGACGAAGGCCAACGACATCTCGGCCTACATCCCGACGAACGTCATCTCGATCACCGACGGCCAGATCTTCCTCGAGGCCGACCTGTTCGCCTCGGGCGTGCGTCCCGCCATCAACGTCGGCACCTCGGTGTCGCGGGTCGGCGGCTCGGCGCAGGTCAAGGCCATGCGTCGGGTCTCCGGCCGGCTCCGCCTCGACCTTGCCCAGTTCCGTGAGCTGGAGGCCTTCTCGGCCTTCGCCTCCGACCTGGACAAGACGTCGCGGGCCCAGCTGGACAAGGGCGTTCGCCTGGTCGAGCTGCTCAAGCAGCCGCAGTACTCGCCGTACTCGGTCGCCGAGCAGACCATCGTCATCTGGGCCGGCACCACGGGCCAGCTTGACGACATCCCGGTCGGCGACGTGCGGCGCTTCGAGGCCGAGCTGCTCGACTGGGTCAAGCGCAACCGCAGCGAGACCTTCACGGCGATCGCGTCGACCGGCCAGCTGAGCGACGAGCAGGTCGAGACGCTGCAGAGCGGTGTCGACGAGTTCAAGGTGCTGTTCAAGCAGGGCGAGACCCGCGGCAACGTCGGTAACGAGGCCCAGGCCGCGCCGCTGGCCGAGGGCAGCGAGAGCCGGGAGACGGTGACCCGCGAGGTCCGTCCCGGGGACGAGAGCTGATCCATGGCCGGTCAGGTACAGGCACTTCGGCGGCGCATCCGCACCGTCAAGTCCACCAAGAAGATCGCCAAGGCGCAGGAGCTCGTCGCGACGAGCCGCATCGCCAAGGCTCAGGAGCGGGTGACCGCCTCCAAGCCGTACGCGGAGGCGATCACGCGGGTCCTGACGGCGCTCGCGTCCAACGCGACGATCGAGAACCCGCTGCTGCAGCCGCGCGAGCGGGTGCGGCGGGCCGGTGTCCTGCTGATCACCAGCGACCGGGGCCTGGCCGGCGCCTACAACGCCAACGCGATCCGGACCGCCGAGCAGCTGATGGCGCGGCTGCGGGCGGACGGCAAAGAGGTGGCGCTGTACATCGTCGGCCGCAAGGGCGTCGGTTACTACCGGTTCCGTAACCGGCCGATCGAGACCAGCTGGACCGGGTTCTCGGAGCGGCCGTCGTTCTCCGACGCCCGCACCATCGGCGACGCGCTGCTCGAGGCGTTCGTCGCCGGCGCGGACGACGGCGACGAGGGCTACGGCCCGGACGCCATCCAGGGCGTCGACGAGCTGCACATCGTCAGCACCCGGTTCAAGTCGCTCATGACCCAGGCGGCGGAGGCGCGCTTCCTGGCGCCGATGCAGGTCGAGGATCAGGAGCGCGAGCCCGGTCTGCGGCCGGCGTACGAGTTCGAGCCCGAGGCCGAGGAGCTGCTCGACGCGCTGCTGCCGAAGTACCTCAACACGCGGATCTACGCGGCGTTGCTGGACTCGGCGGCCAGCGAGTCGGCGTCTCGGCGCCGGGCGATGAAGAGCGCGTCGGACAATGCGGACGACCTGCTCAAGCGGTACACGCGCGAGATGAACTCCGCGCGGCAGGCTGCGATCACCCAGGAAATCAGTGAGATCGTCGGCGGCGCCAACGCGCTTGCCGCGGCGGGAAGTGATGAGTGATGACTGCTGTTGCTGAGCCCACCAAGACGGAGACCGGCGTCGGCCGCGTCGTCCGGGTCATCGGCCCGGTCGTCGACGCCGAGTTCCCCCGTGATGGCATGCCCGGAATCTTCAACGCGCTGCACGTCGACGTGACCCTCTCCGGGGGCACGAAGACGCTTACCCTCGAGGTCGCCCAGCACCTGGGTGACAATCTCGTCCGCGCCATCTCGATGCAGCCCACCGACGGCCTCGTCCGCGGTGCCGACGTCCGGGACACCGGCTCGCCGATCTCGGTGCCCGTCGGCGACGTGACCAAGGGCCACGTGTTCAACGCCCTCGGCGAGGTCCTCAACGTGGATCCGTCCACGCTGGACATCACCGAGCGCTGGCCGATCCACCGCAAGCCCCCGCCGTTCGCGGACCTCGAGCCGAAGACCGAGATGCTGGAGACCGGCATCAAGGTGCTCGACCTGCTCGCCCCGTACGTGCGAGGCGGCAAGATCGGCCTGTTCGGCGGCGCCGGCGTCGGCAAGACGGTGCTCATCCAGGAGATGATCATCCGGGTTGCCCGCAACTTCGGTGGTACGTCGGTGTTCGCCGGCGTGGGTGAGCGCACCCGCGAGGGCAACGACCTCATCCTCGAGATGGAAGAGGGTGGCGTGCTCGACAAGACCGCCCTCGTCTTCGGCCAGATGGACGAGCCGCCGGGCACCCGCCTGCGCGTCGCCCTTTCCGCGCTGACCATGGCGGAGTACTTCCGTGACGTGCAGAACCAGGAGGTGCTGCTCTTCATCGACAACATCTTCCGGTTCACGCAGGCCGGTTCCGAGGTGTCGACGCTGCTCGGCCGGATGCCGTCCGCCGTGGGTTACCAGCCCACACTGGCGGACGAGATGGGCGAGTTGCAGGAGCGGATCACGTCGGTCCGGGGCAAGGCGATCACCTCGCTGCAGGCGATCTACGTGCCCGCGGACGACTACACCGACCCGGCCCCGGCGACCACGTTCGCCCACCTGGACGCGACCACGAACCTCGAGCGGTCGATCTCCGACAAGGGCATCTACCCGGCCGTGGACCCGCTGGCCTCCAGCTCGCGGATCCTGGCGCCCGAGTTCGTCGGCGCCGAGCACTACGCGGTCGCCCGCGAGGTGCAGCGAATCCTGCAGAAGTACAAGGACCTGCAGGACATCATCGCCATCCTCGGCATGGACGAGCTCTCCGAAGAGGACAAGGTCACGGTGCAGCGGGCCCGCCGCATCGAGCGCTTCCTCTCGCAGAACACGTACGCCGCCGAGCAGTTCACCGGCGTACCCGGCTCGACGGTCCCGCTGAAGGAGACCATCGAGGCGTTCAAGAAGATCAGCGAGGGGGAGTACGACAACTACCCCGAGCAGGCCTTCTTCATGTGCGGTGGCCTCGAGGACCTCGAGAAGAACGCGCACGAGCTCATGAAGGGCTGAAAACCCTCGGATCTCACGTGAGCCGCGCCGACACTTTGTCGGCGCGGCTCACGCGTTTCCAAGAGACCGTTATGTCCGTTTAGCTACGCAGTGCAGGCATTCGGACGTGAAAGTTTCTTTTGTTGATCGGATAGTCTGGCAAAGCTTGTTGCGCAGCCCGCGATCATTCCCGTTGATCGCGGATGGGATCGATCGGCATGGTTGGGGATCTCGAGTGGCGAAGAGCAGGAAACCCAGGACCGGCCGGCGTGCGCCCCTGTGGGCGCGGTTGTGCGCGACCTTCGGGTGCATTCTGATGGTCGTCAGCGGCGGTGTGCTGGTCACGAGCCAGGTCCTGGTGGCCCGTTATGCCAATGCGGTCGAGACCAAGGACCTCTTCGGCAACGCGGCCAAGGGCGCCACCAAGCAGCCGGTGAGCGACATCAAGGGCCCGGTCAACATCCTGTTGGTCGGCATCGACCCGCGCAACACCAACACCGCGCCGCTGTCCGACTCGATCATCGTCGTGCACATCCCCAAGGGCCTGAAGCAGGCCTACCTCTTCTCGATCCCGCGCGACCTGCGGGTCGAGATCCCGCAGTTCGAGAAGACCGGCTTCCGGGGCGGCACCGCGAAGATCAACGCCGCGATGTCGTACGGCAGTTCGGTCGGCAACGGAAAGCACGACGTGGCGCAGGGCTTCGACCTGCTCGCCAAGACGGTCAGCAAGCTGACGGGCATCAAGAAGTTCGACGCCGGCACGATCATCAACTTCAACGGCTTCAAGGACATCGTCGAGGCCATGGGCGGCGTCACCATGACGATCGACCAGAACGTGAAGTCGGAGCACCTGCAGCCGAACGGCAAGCCGCGGCCCCGGCGCCCCGAGTGCGCGGCGAACAACTGCGAGCACCCCTACATCGGGCCGCAGGCGACGTACAAGAAGGGCACCTACCACCTCGAGGCGTGGCAGGCGCTCGACTACGTGCGGCAGCGCTACGGCCTGCCCCGCAGCGACTACGACCGCCAGCGGCACCAGCAGCAGTTCATCAAGGCCATGGCCTCGCAGGCGCTGAGCAAGAACGTGGTGACCAGCCCGGGCAAGCTCGACAAGGTGCTGCGCGCCGCGGGTGACGCGCTGATCTTCGACGGCAACGGCCACACGGTCGTCGACTGGGGCCTGGCGCTCAAGGGCCTGCGCTCCGACGACATGACCCTGGTCAAGCTGCCCGGCCGGAGCCTGATCGACAACGGGAGGTATCTCGGCGAGGCGCTCGAACCCTCCGCCCAGGACTTCTTCGACTCCGTGAACGACGACACGATCACGTCGTTCCTGATCGACCACCCGGAGTACTTCCAGAAACTCTGATCGATGAGCAATGTCGGCCTGCCGCGGGCCGGTGGTATCCGGGCCGCCGGTCACCGCCGCCCGGGCCAGGTTGAAAAGGTTCATTCGCAGTGGCGGTCGCCACCCCCGGCACCGTCATGTCACCCAGGCGTTTAGACTTCATGCCAAGAGTGTCCGCAGGCTTTACAAGGAGACAGCGTGGCCAATCAGCTGCACGTCCAGGTCGTCGCCGTCGAGGAGAAGGTCTGGTCCGGCGAAGCCGAAATGCTCGTGGCCCGCACCGTCGAGGGTGAGCTCGGTGTGCTGCCCGGCCACTCGCCGCTGCTCGGTCTGCTCAAGGAGCCGTCGCAGGTGCGGGTCAAGCTCGCCGGTGGCGAGCAACTGACCTACGACGTGGCCGGTGGGTTCCTCTCCGTCGACGCCAACGGCGTGACGGTCCTGGCCGAGAGTGCCACTCCCGCCACTCCCGACGCGCACTGACGCCAGCGATGCGGATTCTGGTGATCTTCGGAATCTGCGTCGCCGTGCTGATCGGCGCCCTGCTGGCGATCTTCCTGCGCCGTCGGCTGCTCATGGCCCGCGGCGGCACCATCCGCCTGCAGGTCCGGGTCAGCACGATGGTGCCGGGCCGCGGCTGGTCCTCCGGGATCGGCCAGTTCGTCGGTGACGAGTTGCGCTTCCACCGCATGTTCAGCTTCGGCGTCCGCCCCAAGCGCACCCTCGACCGCCGCACCCTCGAGGTCGGCCGCCGCCGGCTGCCCGAGGGCCCGGAGCGGCTCACCATGCCCGGCCACTGCGTGATCCTGCTGTGCACGACCGGCCCCGCGCAGCTCGAGATCGCCATGGCGGAGTCGACCGTGACCGGGTTCCTGTCCTGGCTCGAGGCGGGCCCGCCGGGGCAGCCGGGTTCGGTCGCGCCCCGCCCCACGATCACGCCCCGCCCCGTCGAGCGCTGAGCACCCGCGCTCCGGTCTCCGGCGGACCACCCTCAGCAGGCCCGCGAGGCCGGCCTGCCCGGAGGCCCGGGCAGGCGCCGCCGTCACGGCCTCAGGAGACCCCGCCGGGGACCCACTTGACGTCCCCGCCCGGATTCGCCGTGCGGGCCAGGATGAACAACAGGTCCGAGAGCCGGTTGAGGTATTTGGCCGGCAGCGGCGACGTGTGGGCCCCGTCAAGCTCGTAGAGGGCCCAGGCGGACCGCTCGGCCCGGCGCGCGACCGTGCGGGCCACGTGCAGCAGCGCCGCGCCCGGCGTGCCGCCCGGCAGCACGAAGGAGTCGAGCGCCGGCAACTGGTCGTTGTATTCGTCGCACCAGCCCTCGAGGCGGGTCACGTAGGCCTCGTTGATCCGCAGCGGCGGGTACGGCGGGTCCTCGGCCAGCGGATTGCACAGGTCGGCGCCCACGTCGAAGAGGTCGTTCTGCACGGCCGTCAGGACGCTCTTCACGTCCGGGGCGAGGGCGCCCATGGCCAGCGCGACGCCGATCGCGGCGTTGCACTCGTCGGCGTCCGCGTACGCCGCGACCCGGGGATCGGTCTTCGCGGCGACCTCGTTGTTGCCGAGCCGGGTCGCTCCGGCGTCGCCGGTGCGGGTGTAGATGCGGGTGAGATGCACAGCCATGCCCCCCACCCTACGGAGGTTGCTGGGCGCCGCCCCATACGATTGCCCGCGTGGATGTGATCAGGGTCAAGGGCGGCGTGCGTCTCTCCGGCGATGTCACGGTCGGTGGCGCGAAGAACTCGGCACTCAAGCTGATGGCGGTCGCGCTGCTGGCCGAGGGGCGCAGTGTGGTCACCAACGTCCCCCGCATCACCGATGTCGCGATAATGGCCGAAGTGCTGCGCCGGCTCGGTTGTGAGGTCGCGCTCGGAGACGGCGAGGCGGTCATCGACGTGCCCGCCGAGCCGGGCAGCGAGACCGACTACGACCTGGTGCGCCGCCTGCGGGCGTCCATCTGCGTGCTGGGCCCGCTGCTGGCCCGCCGGGGGTACGTGCGGGTGGCGCATCCCGGCGGCGACGCGATCGGCTCGCGCGGCCTCGACATGCACGTGGCCGGCCTGGCCCGGATGGGCGCCGACATCTCCGGCGAGCACGGCTTCGTGATCGCCTCGGCGCCCAGCGGCCTGCACGGCGCCAAGATCTGGCTGGACTTCCCGAGCGTGGGCGCGACGGAGAACCTGCTGATGGCGGCCGTCCTGGCCAAGGGCGTCACCGAGATCGACAACGCGGCCCGCGAGCCGGAGATCGTCGACATCTGCGAGATGCTCACCGCGATGGGCGCGCAGATCTCGGGCGCGGGCACCTCGACGCTGACCGTCGAGGGGGTCGACGGGCTCAAGCCGGTGCGGCACGCCACGGTCGGCGATCGCATCGTCGGCGGCACCTGGGCGTTCGGCGCGGCGATGACCCGCGGCGACGTCACGGTCCACGGGGTGCAGCCCGCCTACCTGGAGATCGCCCTGGACAAGCTGGTCTCGGCCGGCGCGGTGGTGGAGCCGGGCGACAACCGGTTCCGAGTGCGGATGGACGACCGCCCGAAGGCCGTCGACATCGTGACCCTGCCGTACCCGGGCTTCGCGACCGACCTGCTGCCGATGGCGATCGGCCTGGCCGCGGTGAGCAAGGGCTCGTCGCTGATCACCGAGAACATCTTCGACGGCCGGTTCATGTTCGTGAACGAGATGGTCCGGCTGGGCGCGGACATCCGCACCGACGGCCACCACGCGGTCGTGAACGGGCGCGAGCGGCTCTCCGGTGCGCCGGTGCGGGCCACCGACATCCGCGCGGGCGCGGGCCTGGTCATCGCGGGCCTGTGCGCGGAGGGCAGCACGGAGGTGGGCGAGGTGCACCACATCGACCGCGGCTACCCGGACTTCGTGTCGGACCTTTCCGGGCTCGGCGTCGAGGTCGAGCGCGCGGTCGTCGCGGAGCCCACGTTCGACTTCTGACCGCCGGGGCGGCGCGCTAGAGGGCGGGCGAGCCGCCGACCAGCCTGCGGGCCTCGTCGACCTCCTCCGGGAAGACCAGGACCAGCAGCGGGCCGTCCGGGCGGGTGGCCGACGTCGAGCGGATGCCGGCGGCGGCCAGCAGGTTGCGGATCTCCTCGGCGATGTCCGGGTCGTTGGTCGCCGCGGCGGGGCAGAGCAGGCCGTAGTCGTCGGTCTCGCCGAAGATGGCCAGGCCCTCGTGAAATTCGCGCCGCGTCTCCTCGCCGTACCGGGTCCATTGCAGGCCCAGGCGCCAGAAGATCGCGCCGAGAAAACCGACCAATGCGACGGCTATGAAAGGTCCTAGCAGGTACCAGCCGTCGCTTGGTGGCATGCGCACAGTCTGGCACCGGAGTCGAGTGATTTCCCCGGATTTGCCCCGATCGAGGCCCTGAGTGAGCGTTAAGCGGGACGGCTAGGCTGTCACGGCAACCTCAACGTGGAGAAGGAGAGCACACATGGCGGGTCGACTCGCGGTCATCGGCTCCGGTCTGATGGGTTCCGGCATCGCACAGGTGGCGGCCCAGGCCGGCTGGCACGTCACCATGCGGGACCTGGACGAGTCATCGCTGCAGCGTGGCGTCGCGGCGATCCGGGACTCCCTCGGGCGCTTCGCCGCCAAGGGAAAGATCTCGGAACAGGACGCCGAGGCGGCGGTGGGGCGCATCACCACGACCACCGACATCGAGGCGATGGCCGACGCCGACGTGGTCGTCGAGGCGATCTACGAGAAGCTCGAGGCCAAGCACGAGGTCTTCCGCGCGCTCGACAAGATCTGCAAGCCCGGCGCGGTGCTCGGCACCAACACGTCCGCGATCCCGATCACCCAGATCGCGGCGGTCACCTCCCGGCCCGAGTCGGTCGTCGGCATCCACTTCTTCTCGCCGGTGCCGATGATGAAGCTGGTCGAGCTGGTCCGGGGCTACCAGACCTCCGACGAGACCCTCGCCAACGCCCGCAACTTCGCCGAGGAGGTCGGCAAGACCTGCGTCGAGGTCAAGCGGGACGTGGCCGGCTTCGTCTCCAACCGGCTCTTCTCGGCGCTGCTGGTCGAGGCGATCAAGCTGGTCGAGAACGGTGTGGTCTCGGCCGCCGATCTGGACACGGTCATGAAGCTGGGCTTCGGGCACGCGATGGGCCCGCTGGCCACCGTCGACCTGACCGGCCTCGACGTGATGCTGAACGCGGCGAGCAACATCTACCACGACACCGCGGACGAGAAGTTCTTCCCGCCGGAGCTGCTGCAGCGCATGGTCACCGCGGGCGACCTGGGCCGCAAGACCGGCAAGGGCTTCTACACCTACTGAGCCGGCACCAGAGGCGAGGCGCGGTGCGCCTCGCCTCTCGGGCCTACCTCGTCGCCGCGAAGGTCACCGACAGCAGCGTGGCCGCGAGCATGCCCCCGAGCAGGGTCAGGCCGATGCCGCCGATGTCGAGCCGGGCGCGCAGCCGGCGCTGCGCGATCGCCGCGGCCACCGGCACGCCCGCGGACGGCGCCACCAGGAACGCCAGCCAGCCCATCCCGCGCAGCACGGCGCCGCCCGGTATCCCCGTACCCCCGAAGGTCACCAGGCCGGCCGCCATCAGCGCGCACAGGCCGGCGATCAGCGCGCCCAGCACCGGCAGCAGCGGCAGCACCCAGCGCGGCACCGAGCGGCGTACCGCCGGGCGTGCGGTCACGTCGATCCGTTCGGCGGTGCGGGCCAGCAGCGTCCGGGCCGACTGCCGCGGTGGCATGGGCGCCACCGCGGTGGAGTCCGGTGAGCGTTCGAGCGCGACCCGCGGCAGCGCCTCGACCGCCGCGGGATCGGGCAGCTCGCCGAGCGTCCGCATCCGCATTCCCCGGGCCCGGCGCAGCTCGTTCCAGAGCCGGGCCGCCTCCCGGTCCACGTCGAGCACCTGGGCCGCGGCGGCGCCCGCCCAGCGGTCGGCCGAGATGGCGTCGTTCTCCGCCCGGGCCAGCTCCCCGGCCGCCTGCGCCGAGCTGTTCTGATATGCCTGCTCGGCGCCCGCCAGCTCCTCGTCGCGGCGCCTGGCGACGTCGGCGAGCGCGTTCATCATCAACTGGTAGTCGCGGTCACGTGTGGTCACTGTTCACCTCGTACGGGATGATCACTTCCGGATGGCGGTGCACCGAGCGGTCGAAGAACAGGGCGCGGCGCCGGCGCGGATACCAGGCCGGGCCGCCGGGCTGCGGTGAGAGCGGGCTGAGCTCCGGTCCCTGCACGTCGAGGGCCACCCACGCGCCGATGGTGTCCAGGCGCGCGCCGATTCCGCCCAGGTCGTCGCGCAGCCGCTGCACCGAGCGCCACCAGCCGAGCACGTGCGTCCGGTCCTCGGGCCCGTCGGTGAGCACGGCTCGCAGCCGCTCCCGATAGGCCGGCCCGGCGGCGTCCAGCGCGTAGCCGAGCACGTAGTGCGGGATGCCGTCCGGGTCGAGGGCGCCGAAGAGCTGATCGAGGTCGGCCAGGCCGTACCAGTCGGCCTGCGGAAGCTCGGCGACCAGCCGGGCCGCCGCCCGCTCCGCGCCCGGGTCGAGGCAGGCGACGCTGAACCGCGCCGGACCCTGCGCGGCCAGCGACAGCGCGGCCGCGGCGAGCACGTCGCAGGCCTCGCCGGTGCGGGTGCCCAGCACCGCCAGGTTGCGCCCCGGCATCCGCCCGAGCCGCAGCCGGGCGGGCCGCGCGGCCACGTCGATCCGCTCGCCGAGCACCGCGCCGGGCGAGGAGCCGATGTCGGAGTTCACGCTCGGCACCCGGCCGGCGGGCCGGTACGCCTCGGGCAGCCGCGGCACCGCGTCGCCGTCGAAGAGCCGGGGCGGCACGCAGTTGTCCGGGCGGCTGTGCCAGAGCTTGCGCTGCAGGGTGCGCCACGCGTGGCGGTCCCCGGCGTCGGGCAGCCGCACGATGTGGTTCGCGCCGGCCGCGCCCGAGTCGGCGTTGACGACTGCGTGGAAGCGGGGGATGACGGCGGCGGCCAGGTTGGTGTCCGCGAGGACCCGCCGGGCCTTCGGCAGCGCGATCCGCAGGGTGAACTGTCCGATCAGGCCGGAGCGGCCCCAGAGCGCCTCGATGCCGGAGACGTCCTGGCTGGCCAGCACCAGGTGGATGCCCTGCGAGCGGCCGCGCCGGGCCAGGTCCTCGAGGAGGGTGACGGCCTCGTCGGCGAGCGCGTCGCGGCCGGCGAGCAGCACCTGGAACTCGTCGATGACGGCGACGATCCGGGGCCAGTGCCCGCGCGGGTCCTCGGCGCGCAGCTCGGCCAGCTTGGACGCCTCGTAGCGCTTGGCGGCCTGGGCCCGGGCGCGGAGCTCCTCGCCGAGGTGGCGCAGCATCGCCAGGCCGAACTCCCGGTCGCCGTTGACGTTGATGCCGGCCAGCCGCACCTGCGGCAGCCAGCTCGGGTCGCGCGGGCCGGGCGCGAACCGCGCGAACGACACGCCCTCCTTGAAGTCCAGCAGGTAGAACGCCAGTTCGGAGGGGCCGTACCGGGCCGCGAGCGAGCCGATCCAGGCGTAGATCAGGTTTGTCTTGCCGGAGCCGGACGGGCCGCCGATGAGCGCGTGCGGCGGATCGTCGCCGAGCGGCACGGAGATGAGCGGGCCGTCGGTGCTGTCGCCGATCGGCGCGGCCAGGCCGTGTGCGGACGACTCGGTCCAGATCTTCTCGGGCTCGAGGTCGGCGAAGCTGGCCGGCGGCGGCCCCGCGCGCAGCCGCTCGGCCGTGGTCCGGGCGAATCCGGAGATCCGGTCCGGCGGCGGCGGCGCGTCGAGGGTGACCGCCAGCTCGCCGGTGGTGTCGCAGGTGGCCATGCCGTCGCGCACGGCGATGTGCTCCACCGTGGGATGCGGCGCGAGCTCGAGGCCCCGGACCACCAGGTGCACGCCGCAGGCCACGCCGGTCCGGACGATGCGGTCGAGCTGGGCCCGCTGGCCCTGGGTGAGCTCGGCGTCGGCGAGCAGCACCACGACCCGCCAGGGCTCGGGGCGCGGGCCGGTGGTCGCGGCGGTGAGCTCGGGCAGGGACGCGTACTCGCCGGCCAGCACGGTCTCGTTGACCCGGCAGATCTGCTCGACCAGATCGTCGAGCACGGCGCTCAGCCCGCCCGGGCCGACGAAGGAGAGCAGACCCGCGTTGCCGAGCGGCGCGAACGCCGCGAGCGTGCCGCCGAGCTGCTCGGGGTCGTAGACGGTGAGCCGGACGTCGCCGGGGCGGGTGGTGCCCAGGGCCCGCAGCAGCAGCCCGGAGATGACGCCGTCGGCGGTCTCCGGGTCGCCCACCAGGTTCACGTGCGCGTGGTCGAGCAGCGGCACGAGCGCGGGCAGGCGCCGGGCGCCGTCGCCGGTGTCGTAGCTGACCGTGCCGATGCGCAGCAGCCGGGGGCGGCCGACCCGGTCGGGCTCGGTGGGCGTCCAGTAGCGCCAGGCGGTGCCGGCGGAGCCGGACGCGCAGAGCGCGGCCAGCGACTCGACGTTGCGGGTCAGCGCGCCGGCCTCGGCCGCGGTCCGCCGCAGGATGTCCTGCCGTGCCGCCTCGCGCGCCTCGGCGAGCTGGGCCAGGCAGGTCGAATAGGCGTCCCTGATCATCTGCTTGCGCCGCAGCGCCTCGCTGCGGGCCGACTCCGCGGCGGCCAGCACCGCCCGGGCGGTGCCGCGCGCCTCGGCCAGCTCCTGCCGGACGACGGCGACCAGCGTGTTGCGGTGGCTACCCACAGCACCCCCCGGAAGTCACGATGGGAGATTTTAACCATTTTGCCGTGGTTGCCAACTTATGTGGCGCGTGTCGCTATTGAAGCGTCACCGCACGGGTTCCCGGCGGGTGACGCCACCGGCCCCCGCCAGCCAGCGCGGGTCCGTGCCCACCAGGTCCCGCCAGAGGTGCGCGGCGACCATGGCCGCCGCCTCGGTCTGCCAGCGGTACAGCGAGCGCCGGGGCACGTAGCGGCGGAACCAGTCGAGCGCCCGCTTCGCGTCCCGGTCCAGCCCGTCGGGCTGTGGCCGCCGCTGGTACGGCCGCAGCCCCAGCACGCTGCAGTAGTAGAGCGAATTGAAGAACCGCCACTCCTCGGTGGTCCCGAACACCCCGGCCGGCTTGAGCCGCAGCACGTGCTCGCTCAGCACGGCCCGCAACTCCGCGGCCCGCAGCAGCGGCTGATCGGCCAGCCCGGGCCCGCGCCCGGCCAGCCGCCGGTCCACCGCCGGCAGGTCGATGAGCGGGCTGCGCAGCAGCCGGCCCACGTCGCCGAAGTCCTCCAGCGCCCGCCGGGTCAGCCGCTGGAACTCCTCCGCGTCCAGGGCGATCGTCCGGTGCCGCACGCGCCGCCGGGGCAGCGCGTCGGCCGCCGCCATCAGCCCGGCGCGGTCGAGCCGCAGCCGCTCGTCCTGCAGGAACGCCAGCCGGTCCAGCCCCGCGCGCAGCGGCCCGGCCAGGCCGACCGCGCTCAGCACCACGCCGACCACCACGAACTGCAGCACGGTCACCGCTGGCAGGCCGGGCGCGGCGAGCATGGTCAGCGCGGCCGGGCCGCCGCAGAGCGCAACGGCCGCGGTCGCGAAGATCAACGAGCGGCTCAGGTCGGTCTGTAGCCGCTCGCCCGCCTCGACCGCGTCGGCCACCGCGACGAGGAAACCCATCAGCAGCAGGTCGAGGCCGAGCGCGGCGAGCACCAGGATCGGCGCGCCCAGGTCGATCGGGGCCAGCACGACGACCAGGCCGAGCGCGTAGAGCGCGGCGACGGCGGCCAGGGCCGAGGACAGCGCGCCCGGGCGCACCCCCTGCCGGTAGCGCATGAGCAGCACCATCGCGCCCGCCAGCGGCGCGAGCGCGACCAGCTTTCCCACGCCGGGCAGCACCGCGGCCACCGCCAGGAACACCCCGGACACGATCAGCCAGCCGCGGTTCGCCTGCCGGTATTCGGGCGCGGTGCGGGGCAGCAGGCCGACTGCCACGCCGGCCCAGCACAGGGCCGGCAGGCAGAGCAGCAACTGGGCGAGGCCGGAGGCCGGGCTCAGCACCCAGGCGACCACCGCGATCCCGTACGCGAGCAGCGCGGCGGCCGCGCGCCACAGCAGCGAACTGGCCGGATCACGCCCCAAGAGGTAGCAGCCCAGCCACCAGGAGTAGGCGAAGGCGGGCACGGCGATCGCGGACACGGCAGTAGTCAACCAAACAGACGCTCGGTCGCGACACCCTCTACCGGCTGCCGTTCCCGCTTGCGCCGCCGTCGCCGCCTGATCGCCCACCATCCACCGAGCATCGTCAGCGCGAGTCCGAGCAGGACGAGCACCGGCAGCATGATCGCCAGCAGCGACAACAGCACGCTGCCGATGTCCTCGACGGTGCTGGCCACCGGCGCGCCCAGGCCGGCCGTCGAGGCGTTCACCACGGGTCGCGACACGGCCTTGACGCCGTGCACGCACAGCGCGATGAGCACGCCCGCCGCGACGGGCGCCCACTGATGGGAGCCGAAGAACGAGCCCGGGTCGGACACGGTCACCGTCTGCGACGACGAGCCGGCCCCGAACGCGAGCCCGCCGGCGGTCGGCCGGACCACGGTCTGCACCACGTCGTTGACGTGGTCCACCACCGGGATCTTGTCGGCGACCACCTCGACGGCGAGCAGCACGACGAGGATGCCGACGGCCCAGCCGCCGGAGATCCATTGCCAACCGTCGGGCAGCTCGATCAGATCGGTGTAACGGGCCAGTAGACCCATCGTGAGCAGGGGGATGTAGGCATTGAGGCCGGCGGATGCCGCCAGGCCGGTACCGGTGAGCGCTTCGAGCACATCACCAGGATGGCACCGCCACGCGAACCCGGCCCGGCGCAGCGGCTACCCTCGTCGGGTGCGCCTGGTCATTGCGAAGTGCTCCGTGGACTACGTCGGCCGCCTCTCCGCCCATCTACCGCCCGCGGTGCGGCTGCTGATGGTCAAGGCGGACGGCTCGGTCTCCATCCACGCCGACGACCGCGCCTACAAGCCGCTCAACTGGATGAGCCCGCCCTGCAAGCTGCAGGAGGCGCCCGGCGTGTGGCGGGTCGTCAACAAGGCCGGCGAGGAGCTGCGGATCACCCTCGAGGAGATCTTCCAGGACACCTCCTACGACCTGGGCGTCGACCCCGGCCTGGTGAAGGACGGCGTCGAGGCGCACCTGCAGGAGTTGCTGGCCGCGCATCCGGCGACCTTCGGCGAGGGCTGGAGCCTGGTCCGCCGCGAATACATGACCGCGATCGGCCCGGTGGACCTGCTCTGCCGCGACGCCGCGGGCGGTGCGGTGGCGGTCGAGATCAAGCGGCGCGGCGAGATCGACGGCGTCGAGCAGCTGACCCGTTACCTCGAGCTGATGAACCGCGACCCGCTGCTCGCGCCGGTGCAGGGCGTCTTCGCGGCGCAGGAGATCAAGCCGCAGGCCCGGGTGCTGGCGACCGACCGCGGCATCCGCTGCGTGGTCGTGGACTACGACCGGCTGCGCGGCATGGAGCGCAACGAGCTCACGCTCTTCTAGAACGTCTGGCGTGCGCTGAGCTCCACCCGGTCCTCCGCGGTCGTCCCGCTCACATACGCCCGGGCGCCGAGCACCGCGACCACGCCCTGCACCACCACGCCGGTCCACGTCAGCGGGCCGCCCTGGACGATCTGGACCGCCGTGGGCAGGGCGAGCAGCAGCACGTCGAGCCCGGCGAGCGCGCTGATGGCCGGCCCGACCGAGAACGATCCCATCGGGGTGTCCAGCGGGAACAGTCCGTTGTCGACGAAGCCGACGCGCGCCCTGCGGATCGTCGCGGCCGCACCGGCCGGGCCCAGCACCAGCCCCAGCGCCCACCACGGGCCGGCCGGCAGGTCGCCGAGGGCGTGCAGCAGGGACAGGGCGGCCGAGTACCAGATCGCGGAGAGCACGCCGGGCACCCAGAGCCGCTGGATGATCGACTGCCGCGAGCTCAGGCCGAGCAGGCGCAGCAGGACCGGGTTGCCGGCGTCCGTGCGGACCGTCGCGGCGGCCGCGCTGCCGGCCGCCAGGCCACCGGCCAGCACCGCGAGGGCCAGCAACCAGGCCGGTGCGTGCGTCAGCAGCGCCGGCAGGGCGGTCGCGCCGGCCAGCCACAGCAGCCGCCGCGGCCGGCGGCGCAGCAGGACCAGATCCTGAGCCACCAGTACGGGCACCCGCGGCCACAACCGCCGCGACGTCAGCCGGCGCCGCGCCCAGTACCGCCGCTCGACCATCTCCATGACGAAGGACGGCTCCACGCCGAACGCCGAGTCGAGCAGCGTCCCGGCCGTCTTGGACGCCTCGAGGATCCGCTCGTTCGGGGTACGCGCGAGGCGGCGTACCGCAAGCAGGAAGAACGCGGTCACGACCACCGCGAGGGTCGCGACCGCCGTGGGCACGACGCCGTCCGCGGGCCATCCGGCGGCCGCGCGCGGCGCGGTCACGACCGAGTCGACGACCAGCCCGGCCAGCCCCGCCGCGACCAGCAGGTAGGCCGCGTTGTCCGACCAGGCCGACCACCAGCGGTCCGCCTGCGCGTCGAGCGCCACCAGCAGCAGGGCGCCGCCGAGCAGCGCGCCGGCCAGCGGCAGCAGCGCGTCCGGGCCGGAGACGGGCCGCGCGGCGACATGCCCGAGTACGCCGAGCCCGCCGAGCGCGCCCGCGAACGCCGCGCCGATCGCCGCCACCCAGAGCGAGGGCAGCAGCAGCCGCCGGCGGCTGACCGGGGCGGTGAGCAGCCAGGAGGCCGCCGGACGGCTGAGCCCGAGCGGGCCGAGGCGGCGCAGCGCGAGGTAGAGCCCGCCGACGATGACCAGGCTGAGCGCGCCGCCGGCCAGCGCGGACGCGTTCGGGGCGGTCGGCCAGAAGATCACCGCCAGCTGCCGGTGCAGCATGCCGCCGACGATGGCGACGAACAGCAGGGCGAAGTAGAAGTTGCCAAGCGTCTCGCCGCGCTCGCGATGCGCCGACCGGGTCCGGCGCACCCAGCGCCGGACGCCCCCGACGGCGACGGTCGCGGTCACCGCGCTGCGGGGGCGTGCAGGTCGGCCATGCTGACCGTCGTGGTGCCCGCCGCCGCCGCGAACGCCTCGTCGTGGCTGGCGATCAGCGCCGTGCCGCCGCCGGCGAGATAGTCGCGCAGCAGCCCGGCCACCATCGTCCTGGCCTGCGGGTCGAGGCGCTGCTCCGGCTCGTCCAGGATCAGCAGCCGGCTCGGCCGCAGCAGCGCCAGGGCCAGGGTGAGCCGCTGCTTCTGACCCGAGGAGAGCGAGGGCGGGATGACGTCGGCGTGCGAGGCGATGCCGAAGCGCTCCAGCATGTCGTCGAGGCCGGCCGCCTCCGGTGCCAGGCCGTGCGCGCGGCAGACGAGTTCGGCGTGCTCGCGGGCGGTGAGGCCCGGGTACCAGGTGGGCGGCTCCACAGTGGTGACCACGGCGCGCCAGAACTCCGGTGTGGACCCGGGCGGCCCGCCGAAGATCTCGATCTTGCCCGCGTCGGGACGCTGCAGGCTGGCGACGCAGCGCAGCAGCGTGGACTTGCCGATGCCGTTCTCGCCGGTCACGCAGACGCCGGCGCCGGCCGGCACGGTCAGTTGGACGTCCACCAGCACCGGCGCGGAGCCGTAGCTCACCGACAGGTCGCGGACCTTGATCGCGGATTGATCCACCGGCCGACGCTAGCAAACGCGGTCACGGGCGGCGGCCGTACAGTAGCTTCACCGCCTTGACGATGCGCTGGACCTGCGCCGGGGTGCGCTCGAAGGTCATCGAGGGCAGCAGCGACGGCGCCCGGCGCACGGTGATCGACTTGGCCCGGCTGAACTCGCGCAGCCCGTCGTCGCCGTGGATGCGGCCGAAGCCGGAGTCGCCCATGCCGCCGAAGGGCAGGTTGGCCATGCCGACGAAGCTCAGCGTCGAGTTCACGGCGACCATGCCGGTGCGCATCCGCCGGGCGATCCGGACGCCGTTGGCCTTGCCGAACACGGCGCCGCCCAGCCCGTACGGCAGCGAGTTGGCCTTGGCGATCGCCTCGTCCGCGTCGGCGACCCGGGTGATGGTCAGCGTCGGACCGAACGTCTCCTCCCGGATCGCGGCCGCGTCGTCGGGCACGTCGACCAGCACGGTCGGTGACACGTTGGGAGGCTGAACCGCGTCGGCGCCGCCGAGCACCGCGGTGGCGCCGGCCGCGAGCGCGTCGTCGATGTGCCGGCGGATGATGTCGATCTGGCCCGGCATCGTGATCGGGCCGATCTCCTCGCCCAGCCGCAGCCGGCCGGCCTTCTCCACGACGGCGGCGACGAAGGCGTCGTAGACCCCGGTGACGGCGTACGCCCGCTCGATGCCGATGCAGGTCTGCCCGGCGTTGGTCATCGCGCCCCAGACCGCGGCCTCGGCCGCGGCGGCGACGTCCGCGTCGGCGTCCACGATGAGCGCGTCCTTGCCGCCGGCCTCGATGACGACCGGGGTCAGGTTCTCCGCGCAGGCGGCCATGACCCGCTTCGCGGTGGCGGTCGACCCGGTGAACGCGATCTTGCCGACGCCGGAGCGGCACAGCGCGGCGCCGACGTCGCCCAGCCCGTGCACCGCCCGCAGCACCGGCTGCTCCGGCACGACCTCGGCGAACGTGTCGACCAGCCACTGGCCGACCGCCGGGGTGTACTCGCTCGGCTTCAGCACGACGGCGTTGCCGGCCGCCAGCGCGCCGCTGATCGGGCCCAGCGGGGTGAGGATCGGGTAGTTCCAGGGGCCGATGACGCCGACCACGCCGAACGGCTGGTATTCCAGGTGGCCGGAGTGCTCGGCGACCAGCAGGCGGGTCTTGGTGCGCCGGGGTCCGAGCACCCGCTTGGCGTTGCGGGCGGCCCAGTCGACGTGCTCGATCGCGGCGATGGCCTCGACGATCGCGTCGGCCACCGGCTTGCCGGTCTCCGCGTGGGTGAGCGCGGCAAGCTCCTCGATCCGCTCGGTGATCAGGGCCCGCCAGCGCAGCAGCCGCACCTTGCGGCCGTCGAAACCGAGCCCGGCCCACCAGGCGCCGGCCTCGCGCGCGCGGTCGACGGCGGCGTCGACCGCCTTGTCGTCCGAGACCGGCAGGCGACCCGCCTCGACGCCGGTGGCGGGGCTGGTCGACACGAGGAAACCGTCCTCGACCACGGGCAAGCCGGGAATGCGGGTAGCCGTCATGAACGTGAGTCTAGGTCGCATTAGGGCCGCCGCGCCTCACACGTACGCTTGATTTCGTGAGCCCTCGCCGCAATCGCCCACGCCGCCCAGAGCCGTCCCCGTTCGCCGCCGGCGAGGGCGCGCGCAAGGGCGTCGAGGGCGTCCAGCAGTATCAGGACGGCGAGTGGATGGTGCGGTCGATCTTCGGCGGCGCGGCGGTGAAGGCGTACCGGTGCCCCGGCTGCACCCAGGAGATCCGCCCGGGCGTCGCGCACATCGTGGCCTGGCCGGTCGACGACCGCGGCGACGAGAGCGACCGGCGGCACTGGCACACCGGCTGCTGGCGGGCGCGCGACCGGCGCGGCCCGACGGTGGAGCGCTCGCGCAACGCCCCGCGCTACGGGTGATGCCCTCCGACCGCCCCACCCGCCACCCAGAAAAGGACTGAAGGCAATTCACATGAGTAACCAGATCCGGGCGAACTCCGTCCTGCCGGCCAGCCGCCAGGACATCGAACTGCACACGGCCGACGGGCTGACCCTGGTGGGCGAGCTGGCCCGGCCCGAGACGGGCGACCCGGTGGCCACGCTGGTCTGCCTGCATCCCCTGCCGACCCACGGCGGGATGATGGACAGCCACGTCTTCCGCAAGGCGGCCTGGCGGCTGCCGGCGCTGGCGGGCGTCGCCGTGCTGCGCTTCAACACGCGGGGCACGTCGAGCGTGCGCGGCACCAGCGAGGGCGAGTTCTCGGCGGGCACGGCGGAGAAGTTCGACGTCGCGGCCGCGATCGAGTACGCGGAGTTCCTCGACCTGCCGAACATCTGGCTGCTCGGCTGGTCGTTCGGCACGGATCTCACCCTGATGCACGGCCTCGACCCGGCGGTCGCCGGTGCGATCCTGCTGTCGCCGCCGCTGCGCTTCTCGTCCGAGGAGCACCTGGCGGCCTGGGCGGCGGACGGCAAGCCGGTGACCGCGCTGGTGCCGGAGTTCGACGACTACCTGCGCCCCGAGGAGGCCACGGCGCGCTTCGCGGCGATACCGCAGGCGGAGGTCGTTGGCGTGCCGGGCGCGAAGCATCTCTGGGTGGGCGACGCCGAGACCGTGCTCGACGAGATCGTGCGCCGGGTGGCGCCGGGCGTCGAGGTGCCGCTGCCACGCACCTGGGCTGGCGCGATGGAGTCCGGTGACATGAACGCGTACGCGAACCGCACGGTGGCGGCGTTCGCGGACGTGCCGGTGCCGAAGCCCGGGCAGTGAGCCGGGGCTACTTCTCCTCCATGCTGGGGTTCACGACCTCGCGGACGATCAGCTGGATCGCCGCCACCACCGGGATGGCGATCAGCGCGCCGAGGACGCCGAACAGGGCGACGCCCAGCAGCGCCGCGGTCACCGCCGCCACGTCGCTCACCTTCACCGACCTGCGCATCACGGTCGGGTAGATCAGGTAGTTCTCCACCTGCTGGTAGACGATGAAGAAGATGATGCAGACGATGCCCGTCGTCAGCGACGTCGCCAGCCCGACCAGGCTCACGATCACCGCGCCCAGCGTCGCGCCGATCTGCGGGATCAGGTCGAAGACCGCGACCACCACGGCCAGCGCGAACGGGTATTTCATCTCCAGGATCATCGCCAGCACCCCGGTGCTGATGCCCGCCAGCACCGCGATCGCGATGGCGCCCACCATGTAGGCGCCGACCTTGCCGAGGATCTCGTCGGTCAGCAGCCGGACCCGGTCGCGCCGGGAGCGGGGCACCAGGGAGTACCCGCTCTCCTTGATCCGGTCGAAGGCCGCCATGAAGTAGATGACCAGGACCAGCACGGTCAGCACGTTGAAGATGGTGCCGAAGAGCAGCTTCGCGCCGCCGACCACGCCACCCAGCGCGTTCGTCACGGTGCCCGTGCCCACGGCGCTCTGCACCTTGGTCAGGATGTCGTAGCGCTGGACGATCTCGTTCACCGTCTCGTTGCGCTGCAGGCTCTCGATGAAGCCGGGCGCGTTCTCGACCAGCTGACCGGTCTGCGTGACCAGCGGCGGAACCAGCGCGAACACGCCGCCGCAGAGCAGCAGCACGATCGACAGCGTCATCACGGTCACGGCCAGCCCCCGGGGAAGGCCCCAGCTGCGCAGCCGGGTGACCGCCGGGTTGAGGCCGATCGCCAGGAACATCGCGATGAAGATCAGCACCAGGATCGAGGCCGCGTTGCGCAGGCCCACGAAGATCCCGTACGCGGTGATCACCCCCAGCCCGCCCAGCAGTCCGATGAGGAACGGGTTGCGCCTGTTGAGCGGCGGGCCGGGCTTGCCGAACTCGCCGGAGTGGAGCGACTCGGCGGCGGCGTCGCCGTCATCGTCGGCGGGTGCGGGCTCCGCTGCCGGGACCGGATCGTCGGCCGGCGGCGCCACCGCGTCGGTGTCGGCGTCAACCGGGCGGGATTCGTGGGCCGTCACCGGAACCTCCCCATCTGCACGAAGGGCGTCCGTGCAGAGGTCGGCGACCGGTGCGGCGAAGGACGTCCCGGCGGCAATTTATCGGTACGGGTCAAAGCCCGCTACCCGGCGTCGCTCAATCGGCGTCGACGCCGACCCGGCTGTCCGCCGGGCGGGGGGTCACCTTGGCCGAGGCGGTGATCTTCGCGGGCGCGGCGGAGGCGGCGGCCGGCCCGGACGCGGCCGATGACGCCGGCGACTCGGGCGCGGCGTGCTGGCCGACCGACGTCATGGACGAGGGCGACTGCTGACCGACCTGGGCCTGACCGGTCGCCGGCAGGGACGCCGTTGCGGCCGGGGACGGACCCGGGTCGGACGGCTCCTCGCCGTCGTCCTCGTCGTCATCGTCGTCGCCCGGGGACGCGGCGGCCGCGAGGACCGCCGCGGCGGCCAGCTCGGCGACCCGCTTGGCCTCCTTCTGCACCTGGCGGCGCACGTCGGTGGCGCGGCGCTCCGCGGCCTCCCCGGCGAGCTTCGCCTCGGCGACATGCTCGAGCGCGACCTCGAGCTCCTTCTTCACCTCGGCCAGGCGCTGCTGGACGCGCGCCTCCTCCTTTTCGGCGGCCTCGGCGCGCTCCTTCGCCGCGACGACCTTCTGCGCCGCCTCGGCGACCTCCGAATGCGCGGTCTCCAGGTCGCGGCCGGCCCGGTTGATCTTGTCCTGCTGCGCGGCGATCTCCTTGCGGACCGAGGTGGCCTGCTCGTCGGAGCGGCGCAGCACCTCCTCCGCGTACTTGTCGGCCTCGCTGCGCAGGTCGGCGCACTGCTTCTCGACGCTCGAGCGCATCTGGGTGAGCTCCTGGGCGACGTCCGACTTCAGCTCGGCGCGCTCGCGCTCGGCATCGGTGCGCAGCTTCGCGACGTCCTGCTGGGTCTTGTCGCGCAGCGCCTTCATCTCCTGGTCGGCCTGCATGCGGGTCGACTTGGCGTAGCCGTCGGCCTCGGCGCGGGCCCGCTGGGCGTCCTGCGCGGCGCGCTCGGTGAGCTGCTTGGACTCGGCGCGGGCGCGGGCGAGAGTGGACTCGGCCTCCGCGCGCATCTGCTCGGCGGCCTGGCGGCTGCTCGCGACCGCCTTCTCGGCGGCGGCGCGCCGGGTGCTGTCCGCCTTCTCCTCCTCGGCTCGCCGCGCGGCCAGGGCGATCTCGAAGTCGCGGTGGCCGTCGTGGACGTGCGCCTCGGCCTCGGCGCGGATCCGGTCCGCCTCGGCGAGGCGGGCGGCGATGTCGTCGGTGGCCGAGCGCTTGATGTCCGCGGCGACCTCCTCGGCCCGGGCGAGGATCTCCTCGACCTTCGGCCCGAGGTGGCGGAACGAGACCTCGGCGCCGACGCCGGGCTGGCGGCGCGCCTGGACGGCCTCCTGCTGAAGGCGGTCGATCTGCCCGGCCATCGCCTGGAGCTGCGAATATGCCTGATCGCGCTCGTTGACCAGCGCGGCGATCTCATTCTCGGCACGGGCCACGTAGCGCTCGACCTGCTTCTTGTCATATCCCCGCAGGGCGGCCTCGAAGCTGGGCTCGGAGGCCGCGTCTCCACCGAGACCGAAGATTTCCCCGCCGTGCGACATGCTTTCCATCCTCACATACGCATCGTCCCGCGTCGTGTCGATACACACCGGCTTGGCGGGAGTGGGCGTCTGGTTGTGAATTGTCTGTGCTCGGGCTTCGTAGGAAAACGAACGGGCCGCACCGGAGGAGCTCCGGTGCGGCCCGCAAAAACGCCTTCGCACAACCGGCTCGATCATTTCAACCGTTACGCACGCCGAAGGGTGGCGCAACCGGTGACCGAGTGGCAAACGACTCAGCTGCTCTTGGCAGCCGCCTCGGGCTTGCCGGCCGCCTCGGCCGCGCGCGGCGCCGGGGTTTCGGGCTTGGCCTCCGCCTGCTGCTTGATGGCCTCGGCGGCCTGCGCCGCCGGGCCGGCCGTCGGCACCAGGCCGGAGAGGCCGGAGAGCATCTGGCCCAGCTGGTTGGTGACGGCGTCCTTCTGCCGGGTCAGGTCCTCGACCTGGCGCTTGGCGGCCTGCGTGGTGAGCTCGGCCTCCGTGCGGGCCGAGCTGAGCAGCCGGCCGGCCTCGCCGCGGGCCTCGGTGACCGTCTTCTCCGCGAGGGCGCGCGCCTTTTCGACCGTCTCGACGGCGGTGCGCTCGGACTCGACGCGGCGGGTCTCGGCGCGCTGACCGATCTCCTTGGCGCGCTCCTCGGCGGCGCGGGCGCGCTCCTCGGCCTCGGTCACCATCTTCTGGGTGGCGTTCACCTGGGCGGCGTGACGCTGGGATTCCTCGCGCTCGCTCTTCTCCCGGCGCTCGGCGGTCTCCAGCGCGAGGGCCTGCAGGTCCTTGTCGCGCTTGTCGCGGGCGTCGGTAAGCATCTTGGTGGCCTCGGCGCGCTTCTCCTCGGCCTCGCGGGCCGCCTTCGCGCGCAGCTGGGTGATCTCGCGTTCGGCGGTGGCGCGCAGCGAGGCGACCTCACGCTCCACTGTCGACTTGAGCTCCGCGACCTCGTGCGCGGTGACCGTGCGCAGCTGCTTGGTCTCGCGGTCGGCGTCGGAGCGGAGCGTGTCGGCCTCGCGGCGGGCCTGCACCCGGTTTTCCGCGGACTCGCGCTCGGCCTGCGTGCGGACCTGCCCCGCCTCGCGCTCGGCGGTCGCCTTCATGGCGGCGGCCTCGGCGCGGGCCTTGTCGGTGATCTCACGCGCCTCGAGCCGGGCCGCGGAGAGGATGCCCTCCGACTCCCGCTTGGCCTCGTTGCGGTGGTCGTTGGCCTGCTCCTCGGCGAGCCGCAGGATCTGCTCGACCCGGGTGCCCAGCCCGGAGAGGGTCGGCCGGTTGTTCTCCTCGAGGAGCTTGGTGCTGTCGGCCAGCTTCTGCTCGAGGGCGTTGAGGCGCTGCTCCGCCTGGCGCAGCCGGCGCTGCGCGTCGTTCATCCGCTGCTCGGCCTCGCCGCGGGCCTGCTCGGCCTGGTTCAGGGCGGCGACGACCCGGCCGAGGTGGCCATCGACCTGGTGGCGGTCGTATCCACGCAGCACGACGGTGAAGTCGGTCTGCGAATTTGCAGTCTCGAAGAACTTGAGATTGGCATCCTGCTGCTGGGGCATTGGGACATACTGGCAGACCCCCCAGGGGGCCACGCAAGAGCGTACGGGCCTGGTATTCCGGCCTAAGATCACCTTCGGCCTGGCCACCAAGAGGCGATGCCGGCCGTTCGGAGGGCACCGCGGCGGGCCTGCCCGCTGAGTGTCGTCGCGCCACTACCTGCTGTGCTATCCGGAATCGGTAGATCGTCACGCGGGGTCGCCGGTCGGCGCTCCTCGATGGTGACGATCCTGCCAGGCCCCGGGGGCACAGTCAGGACGTTTCACCCGTAAGGCTGACGAATCAGGCGGGCTGGACCAGCTCGACGAGTACGCCGCCGGCGTCCTTCGGGTGCACGAAGTTGATCCGCGAGCCGGCCGTGCCGCGCTTCGGCTCGTCGTAGAGCAGCCGGAGCCCCCGGGCGCGCAGCGCGGCGCTGGTCGCCTCGACGTCGGCGACCGTGTACGCAAGCTGCTGCAGCCCGGGCCCGCTGCGGTCGAGGAACTTCGCGATCGCCGAGTCGGGCCGCAGCGGCGCGAGCAGCTGGATCCGGGCGCCGGTGCCGTCGTCGCCGGCGGCGAGCATCGCCTCGCGCACGCCCTGCTCCTGGTTCGTCTCCTCGTGCACGCAGCGCATGCCGAAGATCTGCGCGTAGAAGGCGATGGCCTCGTCCAGGTCCGGGACCGCGATGCCGACGTGGTCCACGCGGAGCAGGCCGACCTCGGGCAGCGAGTCCAGATCGCTAAGTGACTCCATGTCGGAGAGTGTGACATTCTCGCGGCCATCCCCGATGGGTAACGCTTCGGTGTCCGGCTAGGCTGACCCTAACCATCGTTCAGGTGCCGAGCCGGTGACCCGGCCCCGGCCGCCGCAACCCGAAAGCGAAGCCTCCCGTGACCAGCTCGGTGATCGTCAGCGGCGCCCGTACGCCCATGGGCCGCCTCCTCGGCAACCTCAAGAACGTGCCGGCCACCGCCCTCGGCGGTCACGCCATCGCGGCGGCGCTGGAGCGCGGCGGCGTGGCGCCCGACCAGGTGCAGTACGTGATCATGGGTCAGGTGCTGCAGGCCGGCACCGGCCAGATCACCGCCCGGCAGGCCGCCGTGGCGGCGGGCATCCCGATGACGACGCCGGCGCTGACCGTCAACAAGGTCTGCCTCTCCGGCCTCGACGCGATCGCGCTCGCCGACCAGTTGATCCGCGCGGGCGAGTTCGACATCGTCGTGGCCGGCGGCATGGAGTCGATGACCAACGCGCCGCACCTGCTGATGGGCCAGCGCCAGGGCAAGAAGTACGGCGACATCGTCGTGCGCGACCACACCTCCTACGACGGCCTGATGGACCCGTGGGACGGCATCTCGATGGGCGAGGCCACCGAGATCAGCGGCGCCGGCCTCGGCATCACCCGCGAGGAGCAGGACGCCTTCGCCGCGCTGAGCCACCGCCGTGCGGCCGCCGCCCAGCGCAACGGCCACTTCGCCGAGGAGATCGTCGCGGTCCGGACCGGCCTGCGCGAGGTGGACCCGGTGATCGAGACCGACGAGGGCGTGCGCCCCGACGCGACCGCCGAGTCGCTCGGCGCGCTGCGCCCCGCGTTCACCAAGGACGGCACCATCACCGCCGCCAGCGCCTCGCCGATCTCCGACGGTGCCGCCGCGGTCGTGGTGATGAGCCGGGCCAAGGCCGAGGAGCTCGGGCTCACCTGGCTGGCCGAGATCGGCGCGCACGGCAACGTCGCGGGCCCGGACAACTCCCTGCAGGCTCAGCCCGCCAACGCGATCAAGCACGCGCTCGGCAAGGCCGGCCTCTCCGTCGGCGACCTCGACCTGATCGAGATGAACGAGGCCTTCGCACAGGTCGTGCTGCACTCGATGCGCGAGCTGAAGGTGAGCGAGGAGATCGTCAACGTCAACGGCGGCGCCATCGCGCTCGGCCACCCGATCGGCATGTCCGGCGCCCGGCTGGTGCTGACCCTCGCGCTGGAGCTCAAGCGGCGCGGCGGCGGGCTCGGCGCGGCCGCGCTCTGCGGCGGCGGCGGCCAGGGCGACGCTCTGCTCATCAAGGTGCCCACCGCTTGATCGTGGGGCAGGATTCCAGGGTGACCACCTCAACGCGTCCCGGCCGGGACATACCGACGCTGGTGAACCGGGCGCGCGAGGGCGATCCTCGCTCCGTCGCGCGCCTGATCAGCCTCGTCGAGAACGGCGACCCCAAGCTCCCCGAGGTCGCCGCCGCGCTGGCGCCGTACGCGGGCCGGGCACAGGTCGTCGGCCTGACCGGCTCGCCGGGCGTCGGCAAGTCCACGACCACCAACGAGCTGGTCCGCGCCCTGCGCAAGGCGGGCAGCCGGGTCGGCGTGCTGGCCGTCGACCCGTCCAGCCCGTTCACCGGCGGCGCGATCCTGGGCGACCGGATCCGGATGCAGGACCACACCACCGACCCCGGCGTCTACATCCGCTCGATGTCCAGCCGCGGCCACCTGGGCGGCCTCGCCGCCGCGACGCCGCAGGCCGTGCGGGTGCTGGAGGGCGCGGGCTGCGACGTGGTGCTCGTCGAGACCGTCGGCGTCGGCCAGGCCGAGGTGGAGATCGCCTCCCTGGCCGACACCACGCTGGTGCTGCTCGCGCCCGGGATGGGCGACGCGATCCAGGCGGTCAAGGCCGGCATCCTGGAGATCGCCGACGTCTTCGTGGTCAACAAGGCCGACCGCCCCGGCGCCGACGCCACCTGCCGCGACATCCAGGGGATGCTCTCGCTCGGCGAGCGCGGCCCGGGCGAGTGGCGGCCGCAGGTCGTGCGGGCCGTCGCGGTCAAGGGCGAGGGCGTCGACGACGTCGTCGCCGCGATCGGGAAGCACCGCGCCTGGCTGGAGTCGTCCGACCGGCTGCGGGACCGCCGCGAGGCGCGGGCCGCCGCCGAGGTCGAGGCCATCGCGCTCGGCACGCTGCGGGCCCGGCTGGGTTCCCTGCGCGAGGGCACCGCGCTGAGCGACCTCGCCGCCCGGGTGGCGGCCGGCGCGCTGGACCCCTATGCGGCCGCCGAGGAACTGATCAGGGGCCTTTAGCCGAACTTGGCGAGGGTCTCCAGGATCAGATTCTCGTCCCAGCTCAGCCGGCCCGACGCCAGGTCGTCGACCAGCGCGCCCAGCCAGGCCAGCTCGGCGCTCAGCATCGCCGCGCGGTACTCGTCCTCGATCAGGAAGAGCCGGGGCAGCCCCGGCGGCGCCTGCCCCCGCATCTGCGCGACCTTCTCCCGCAGCGCGACGATGCGCCGCTCCAGCAGCGTGCGCACCTCCGCCGGTTCCAGGATCGGCAGGAACGCCAGCGCGGCGGGGAACTCCGGGAACTCCCGGGCCGGCGTCGGCAGCATGTCGGTAAGCCACCGGCGCAGCGTCGTGGCGCCCGCGTCGGTGATCTCGTAGACCGTTCGCTCGGGGCGGCCGGCCTCGCGCGTGGTGCCGCCGGGCCGGGCCAGGCCTTCCCGCACCAGCCGGTCCAGCGCCTGGTAGACGCTGTTGCGCTGCGCCACGTTGACGAGCTGGTCCTGGCCGCGCTCTTTGATCATTTGCTGCATCCGGTACGGGTGCATGGGCGCCTCGGCGAGCAGTGCCAGCAGCACCATCGCCAGCGTCGACCGGCGCGGTTCCGCAGAGCTCATGGTCCACAGACTAAGGGGTTGCCAAACCATAGTCATGGCATGCATAGTCATTTTATGACTAAGCAAGCAATCGTCGCCGGCGGCGGCATCGCCGGCACCGTCGCCGCCATCGCGCTGCACCGCGCCGGGTTCGCCCCGCTCATCCACGAGGCGCACGAGCGCGCCGCCGACGAGCGCGGCGCGTTCCTCACCGTCGCCGTCAACGGCCTGTCCGCCCTGCGCTCGCTCGGCCTCGACCCGGAGCGCCTCTTCGCCGCCGGCTTCGCGACGCCGGCGATGGCGCTGCGCAACTCGGCCGGGCGGCGCCTCGCCGAGTTGCCGCTGGGCGGCCCGTGGCCGGACGGGACCACGACCACCACCATCCGGCGCGCCGACCTCTATCTGGCCCTGCGGGGCGAGGCCGAGCGCCGCGGCATCCCGATCGCGTACGGCAAGCGCCTGGTCGGCCGGACCCTGCGGCCCGGCGGGGTGACGGCGCACTTCGAGGACGGCTCGGCGGCCGACGGCGACCTGCTGGTCGGCGCGGACGGCCTGCACTCGCGTACCCGGACGGCGCTGGACCCGGACGCGCCCGCGCCGCGCTACCTGGGCCTGCTCAACGCCGGCGGCTTCACCTCCGGCCCGGTCGACCCGGCGGCCGCCCCGAAGCGCGGCGTCATGCAGATGGCGTTCGGGCGGCGGGCGTTCTTCGGCTGGGCGACCGCGCCCGACGGCTCGGTGTGGTGGTTCGCCAACCCGGCGCGCAAGCACCCGGCCGAACCGGGCGAGTGGACCCCCGAGTCCTGGCGCGAGCACCTGCTCGAGTTGTTCGCCGCCGACGGGGTGCCGGCCGCCGCGCTCATCCGGGCCAGCGACGAGATCGTCGGCCCGTGGAACACCTGGGACCTGCCGCGGGTGCCGGTCTGGCGCGACGAGCGGACCGTTCTGATCGGCGACGCCGCGCACGCGGTCTCGCCCTCGTCCGGGCAGGGTGCCTCGATGGCCATCGAGGATGCGGTCACGCTCGGGCGCTGCCTGGGTGCCCGCGACGACATCGCGGGCGCGCTGGCCGACTACGAGGGGCTGCGGCGCGAGCGGGTGGAGAAGGTCGTCGCGTACGGGAAGCGCACCGGCAGCACCAAGACCGCCGGCCCCGTCGGTGCGCTGATCCGCGACGCGCTGACCCCCCTGGTCATGCGGCTGATCTATCGCAAGGGTGATCCGCAGGCCTGGATACACGACTTCCGGGCCTGAGCGGCCCGGCGATCCGGGGCACCGGGGGATGTCTCCCATATCCGTGATGTGTGCGGCCTCGGGGGTGACCCCTGGTAGCGACGTATATCCATAAAGTTTCGTTGACGATCATTAGGTTACGCAGCGCGGATGCCTGGTAACCTTGCCGCCCTCTGCCCGGGAGGAAGTCGCGATGCGTACGAAGATGCTCGCTCTGGCTGCGGTCGGCATGATCGCATTCGGTGGCATGGCCGCCTGCACCAAAGATGGCAATGAGGGCGCCGCCGCCGACACCGGTGGTACCCGTGGCGGCGGGGGCGGCGGCAAGGTCGGCGTGATCCTGCCCGACACCAAGACCTCCCAGCGCTGGGGCTCCGACGACCCGAAGCTGCTGAAGGCCGCCTTCGACGCCGCGGACGTGCCCGTCGACATCCGGAACGCCGAGGGTGACAAGGCGCGGTTCCAGCAGATCGCCTCCGAGATGATCGCCGGCGGGGTGAAGGTCCTGATAATCGTCAACCTGGACTCCGGCACCGGCAAGGCCGTGCTGGACAAGGCGAAGGCCGCGGGCGTCAAGACCATCGACTACGACCGGCTCACGCTCAACGGCGGCGCTGACTACTACGTCAGCTTCGACAACGAGGCCGTGGGCACGCTGCAGGGCGAGGGCATCGTGCGCTGCCTGAAGGAGAAGAAGATCTCCCAGCCGGTGATCGCCGACCTCAACGGCTCGCCGACGGACAACAACGCGACCCTGTTCAAGGCCGGCTACGACGCGATCGTGCAGCCGAAGTTCGACGACGGCACGTTCGTCAAGGGTCCGGACCAGTCGGTCGCCGACTGGGACAACGACGAGGCCGCGACCGTCTTCAAGGAGATGTGGACGCAGACCAACCACAACATCCACGGGGTGCTGGCGGCGAACGACGGCCTGGCCAACGCGGCGATCGGTGTCCTGAAGGACAGCAAGATGAACGGCAAGGTCCCGGTGACCGGCCAGGACGCGACCACGCAGGGCCTGCAGAACATCCTCGCCGGTGACCAGTGCATGACGGTCTACAAGGCCATCAAGCGGGAGGCCGACGCCGCCGCCGACCTGGCCATCAAGCTCTACAAGGGCGAGCAGGTCACCGCGCCGGACGAGGTGAAGGACCCCGAGTCCGGTGACGACGTGAAGTCGTTCCTGGAGAACCCGCAGCCGATCTACATCGACAACATCAACATCGTCATCAAGGACGGCTTCGTCGAGAAGAAGGCCGTCTGCTCGGGCCGCTACGAGAAGTTGTGCCGGGAGAACGGCATCAAGTAACGCCCCGCCGCGCCGGTGCCGCACCGGCGTGGCACCCCGAACGCAGCCGCCCGTGGCCCTCGGCCACGGGCGGCTCTTCGTCTCGGCCCGACCGCCCCGCCGCGTGTTCTCACCGGGCGATCGCCGCGAGGCACGGGCCCAGGGATCCGGAGCGTGATCCGCCGGTCCGCAGAGCTCTGCCGGGGCCGCCCGCAGATGATCCACCTGGCGACAGGGCGATGCCCGGCGGTGCTCGTGGCACCGCCGGGCATCCGGTCGATCAGAGGGGGCTTTCAGCAGGCTGCGTCGGTTCCCGCCACGTTGACCGCGGTCCAGGCCTTCTGCACCGCCTTGTACTCGGTGCCGCACTTGCCGTAGAGGTCGGTGGCCGCCGAGAGGGTGTAGCCGCGGGCCGCCTTGTAGTTGGTGCTCGAGGTGAAGTAGGTGGTCAGCGCGCGGTACCAGATCGCCGCGGCCTTGGTGCGCCCGATGCCGGTCACCGCGCCGGCCGAGGCACACACCGGCGAGGTGCCGTACGAGGTGGCGCCGGTGCCCTCGGCCAGGTCGAAGAAGAAGTGGTTGCCGACGCCGGACGAGTAGTGCACGTCGACGCTCTTCGTGGTGCTCGACCAGCAGCCGTGGCTGCCGCCGTCCAGCGTCGGGTTGTACATGTAGCGCAGCGGCTTGCCGTTGCCGCTGATGTTGATCTTTTCGCCGATCAGGTAGTCGCCGGCGTCGCTGCTGTTGGCGGCGTAGAACTCCACCATCGTGCCGAAGATGTCGGAGGTGGCCTCGTTCAGGCCGCCGGACTCGCCGGAGTAGGTCAGGTTGGCGGTGCGCTCGGTGACGCCGTGCGACATCTCGTGGCCGGCCACGTCGAGCGAGACCAGCGGGCGGGTGTTGCCGCTGCCGTCGCCGTAGGTCATCTGCGCGCCGTCCCAGAACGCGTTCACGTACGCGCTGCCGTAGTGCACCCGCGACGGCACGCCGGTGCCGTTGTTGAAGATGCCCCGGCGGCCGAAGGTGTTGTTGTAGTAGTCGTAGGTCTTCGCCGCGCCGTAGTGCGCGTCCACCGCGGCCGACTGGCGGCTGGCGGTGGTGCCGGTGCCCCAGACGTTGTCCGCGTCGGTGAACAGCGTGCAGGTGCCCGAGGTCTTGTTGTTCAGGTCGCAGGTGGTTCCGTTGCCGTGCGCCGCGTCCTTCAGGCTGAAGCTGGTGGTCGACACCTGGGTGGTGCCGATCGAGACGGTGCCGGAGTAGACGCTCTTGCCGCTGCCGGTGGCCGTCTGGATGGTGTCCCAGGAGCTGAGCAGGGCGCCGGTGTTCGCGTCGGTCACGACGTGCAGCCGCGAGGGGGTCTGCCCATCGGCGCCGAAGCCCTCGACGGTCGTCTCGTACGCCAGCGTGCCGGTGCCGCTGGTGGCGTCGACGATCAACTCGGGAGCGCCGACCCGGCTGACGGTGCCGGTGAAGTGCGCCCTGGCCGCCGCGCTCGCGGTGGAGGCGGCGCGCTTCGGCGTGGTGCTCAGCGTCAGCGGCGCGACGAGGCCGACCGACGCTGCGCGGAACGCGCCGTCCCTGCCCGCGTGCATGACGAAGTCGCCGCCGAGCACCCGCAGGCCCTCGTGCGTACGGGTGTAACGCACGTGCGTCGAACCGTCGGCGTCCTTCGCCGTGGCCCTGACGGCGAAGGCGTCCGCGGCGGCGGCCTTGAGGATGGCGCGGTGCGCGGACGGCGACAGGGGATCGGGCGCGGCGGCGGCGGACGTCGCGCCGACACCCGCCAGCAATCCACCCATGAGCAGGGCGGAGCCGACGGCTGCGAGGGGTCGTTTCACGGGAACTCCTGAACGGTGGGGGACCGTGGCGGTAGCCACACATGTAGATCTACCTATTCAAGAACAATCTGTGAACATGCTGAAGAAGTCATAGCCTCGGCGAGAGGTGCGCAAAGAGTCCTTAGCGATCGTTCAGCTTTGCGCATACGATGTCGCCATGGACGCAGCCGACATCGCCGCCGGCCGGGAGCGCTGGCAGCAGCGCTACGACGCCGCCCGCAAGCGGGACGCAGACTTCACCACCCTGTCCGGGATGCCCGTCGAGCCCGTGTACGGGCCCGCCGACACGGACGGCTACGCGGACTTCGAGCGGATCGGCTGGCCGGGCGAGTTCCCGTACACCCGTGGTCTCTATCCCACCGGTTACCGCGGACGCACCTGGACCATCCGCCAGTTCGCGGGCTTCGGCAACGCGCAACAGACCAACGAGCGCTACAAGATGATCCTCGCCGCCGGTGGCGGCGGCCTCAGCGTCGCGTTCGACATGCCGACGCTGATGGGCCGCGACTCCGACGAGCCGCAGTCGCTCGGCGAGGTCGGCCACTGCGGCGTGGCGATCGACTCGGCCGCCGACATGGAGGTGCTGTTCGACGGCATCGACCTGCAGCAGACGACCACCAGCATGACGATCTCCGGCCCGGCCGTCCCGATCTTCGTGATGTACCTGGTCGCCGCCGAGCGGCAGGGCGCCGACATCAGCAAGCTCGACGGCACCCTGCAGACCGACATCTTCAAGGAGTACATCGCGCAGAAGGAGTGGCTCTTCGAGCCCGAGCCGCACCTGCGCCTGATCGGCGACCTGATGGAGTACTGCGCCGCCGAGATCCCCAAATACAAGCCGCTCAGCGTCTCGGGCTACCACATCCGCGAGGCCGGCTCGACCGCCGCGCAGGAGCTCGCCTACACGCTGGCGGACGGCTTCGGCTACGTCGAGCTGGGCCTGTCCCGCGGGCTCGACGTGAACACCTTCGCGCCGGGCCTGAGCTTCTTCTTCGACGCGCACGTCGACTTCTTCGAGGAGATCGCCAAGTTCCGCGCCGCCCGCCGGATCTGGGCCCGGCACCTGCGCGACGACTACGGCGCGACCAGCGAGAAGGCGCTGTGGCTCAAGTTCCACACGCAGACCGCCGGGGTGTCGCTGACCGCGCAGCAGCCGGTCAACAACGTGGTCCGCACGGCGGTCGAGGCGCTCGCCGCGATCCTCGGCGGCACCAACTCGCTGCACACCAACGCCCTCGACGAGACCCTCGCGCTGCCGACCGACGAGTCCGCCGAGATCGCCCTGCGTACCCAGCAGGTGCTGATGGAGGAGACCGGGGTGACAAACGTGGCCGACCCGCTCGGCGGCTCCTGGTACCTCGAGGCGCTCACCGACCGCATCGAGGCGGAGGCCGAGGAGATCTTCACCCGCATCCGCGACCTGGGCCACGACGGCAGCATGACCTCCGGCATCCTGCGCGGCATCGAGGACGGCTGGTTCACCGCCAACATCGCCGAGGCGGCCTTCGTCTACCAGCAGGCCCTGGAGAAGGGCGAGAAGCGCATCGTCGGCGTCAACGTGCACACCGGCACGGTCGCGAAGGACCTGGAGATCCTGCGGGTCTCCCACGAGGTCGAGATCGAGCAGAAGCGCGCGCTGATCGCCCGCAAGCAGGACCGCGATCCGGTACGGGTGCGAGAGGCGCTGGCGGGGCTCGTGGAGGTCTCGCGCACCACCGGGAACATGATCCCCGCGATGATCGAGGCGGCCCGGGCGGAGGCGACCCTCGGCGAGATCTGCGAGGCGCTCAAGGGCGAGTGGGGGATCTACCGGGAGCCGGCCCGCTTCTAGGACGCGGTGCGGTACCCCGGAGGGTCACACCGCTGCGGGGTACCCCGCCGGGCCTTCCCGGGGCCCGGCGGCACGTCCGATATCGCCTGCCCGGCGCCGACGCGGGCACCCCGGGCAGCGTGCGAGACTAGGTAACCATGAGCGACCCACGGACCACTCCGTCGATCTTCACCCGCGGCGCGGTCGACCTCGGTGCACTGCGTCCCGCGAACAAGCCCGCGCCCGCGGGCCCCGCCGGACCGGCGGCGAGCGCCGGCCCCCTCCCGTCATCGGGTGGTGCGCCGCCCTCGGTGATCGACGTGACCGAAGCGAACTTCCAGACGACCGTCCTCGAGCTGTCCATGACCACCCCGGTGATCCTGGACTTCTGGGCCGAGTGGTGCGAGCCGTGCAAGCAGCTGTCCCCGCTGCTCGAGAAGCTCGCGGCCGAGGGCGCCGGCGGCTGGGTGCTCGGCAAGGTCGATGTGGACGCCAACCCGCGGCTGGCGCAGGCACTGCGGGTGCAGGGCATTCCGATGGTGATCGCGGTCGTGGGCGGTCAGCTCGTCGAGGGCTTCACCGGCGTGCTGCCCGAGGCGCAGATCCGGCAGTACATCGACGCGGTGCTCAAGGCCGGCGGCGTCGAGGTGGCCGCGCCCGAGGACCCCCGGCTCGACGCGGCCGACGACGCGCTCATGACCGGCGACCTGGACGCGGCCGAGGCGGCGTACCGGAAGATCCTGGCCGAGTCGCCGCAGGACCACGCGGCGGAGTCCGGCCTGGCGCAGGTCGAGCTCTACCGCCGGGTCGCCGGCGTGGACGCGGAGAAGGCGCTGGCCAAGGCGGCGGCCGACCCCGACGACCTGGCGGCGCAGCAGCTCGCCGCGGACATCGAGGTGCTCAGCGGGCAGGCCCCGGAGGCGTACGAACGGCTGGTCGCGGCGGTGAAACGGGCAGCCGGCGAGGAGCGGGACGCCGTGCGCAAGCATCTTCTGTCACTCTTCAACGTGGCCGGACCAGATGATCCGGCCGTGGCCGGCGCGCGGCGCGCGCTGGCCAGAGCGCTCTTCTAGGCAAGGTACGGGGTCTCCATGCGCCGCATTGCCGTGCTCGACGCACCGTCCAACCTCGGCCTGCGCCCGCCGACGGCGACGTCGGTTCCGGGCTGTGCCAAGGCGCCCGGAGCCCTGCGCGACCACGGCCTGCTGCGCCGGCTGAACGCCCGCGACGCCGGCTGCCTGACCCCGCCGCGGTACGACCCGGGCGACTGGCGGCCCGGCGACGGGGTGTGCCACGCGCAGGAGATCTCCGGCTACTCGCGCCGGCTCGCCGACCGCATCGGGGCGATCCTGGACCTGGGCGAGTTCCCGGTGGTCCTGGGCGGCGACTGCTCGATCGTGCTCGGCTCGGCGCTGGCGATGCACCGGCTGGGCGAGGCGGTCGGCGGCCGGATCGGCCTGGTCTTCGTGGACGGTCACTCGGACTTCCGGCACCCGGGCAACGCGTCGTACGTCGGCGCCGCGGCGGGCGAGGACCTGGCCCTGGTGACCGGCCGCGGCCAGCCGGACCTCGCGTCGATCGAGGGCCGGCGGCCCTACTACCGCGACATCGACGTGGTGGTGATGGGCATCCGCGCCCAGGACGAGTACCGCCTCGACCTGCAGGCGGCGGGCATCGTGACCCGCCCGGTCCCGGCGCTGCGGGCGGAGGGCGCGGCCCGCAGCGCGCAGTGGGCGCGGGACCAGCTGGTGGACTGCGCGGGCTACTGGGTGCACGTCGACGTCGACGTGCTGGACCCGGCGGTGATGCCGGCGGTGGACGCGCCGGAGCCGGGCGGCATCGCCTTCCCGGAGCTGGAGCTGCTGCTGTCCGGGCTGGTGGAGTCGCCGCACTGCCTGGGCGTGGAGATCACGGTCTTCGATCCCGACTACGACACCGACGGGGTGTTCGCGGAGGAGATCACGTCGACGCTGGTGGCGGGGCTGAAGGCCGCGCACGCGGTCGACGCCCGCCCGGACCTGGTGGAGGCCCGCCGCGACCTCGCCGGGCCCGGCCGGCTCGCGCCCGCCCGGCGGGCCGCCGTGCCCGCCGCGGCGGCCGAAGCCGTCCCGGCGGCCGAAGCCGTCCCGGCGGCCGCGGTTGTCGAGGCGGCCGTGGCGCAGGAGAACGCCACGGATCTGCTCACCGATCCCGATCCCGATCCCGATCCCGATCTTGACGGCGACGTCGAGCTTGACCCGGCACCGAACGTCGAGGTGCTCGCGGACGACTCCGACGAGGAGGAAGAAGAGAAGGTCGACTTCGTTGCCGATTCCTTCGAGGATCCCGCCGCGGACGACGCTGCTCCGGTTGACCGCCTGGACCCGGTTGACCACCAGGACCCGGTTGACCACCAGGACCCGGTTGACCACCAAGACCCGGTTGACCACCAGGACCCGGTCGAGCAACTCGACCCGGACGCGGACGTCGACCCGACCGGCGAGCCCGCCGCGGCCGACGATGTCGTCCTCGATCCGGACCCCGAGCCTGACGAGTCCGTGGTGCGCGCGGCGACCCGGCCGCTGGGCTCCGCGCCGCTGCTGGACTCGAAGCCGCTGCCCGCGACCATGCCCGGCATGCTGCGCCCGCGCATGGTCGAGGACTTCACCCTGCCGGCGCAGCGCCCCGCCTTCGAGGCGGCCCCCGGGCAGCCCGCCGACCGGGCCTGATACCTACTTGTTCAGCGCGGTCAGGAAGCGGTTGGCGATCGGCACCGCCGCCTCCGCGCCCGCACCGCCCTTCTGCACCATCACCGCGAACGCGATGTCGCCCTGCCAGCCGACGAACCAGGCGTGGGTCTCCTGGTCGCCGTCCTTGAACTCGGCCGTGCCGGTCTTGCCCGAGACCGGCTTGCCCGGCACGCCGGCCAGCGCCTGGCCGGTGCCCTTGGTGACCACCTCGCGCATCATCGCGCGCAGCGGCCCGATCGACGCCTCGGTGAGCTGCGGGCCGTCCGCCACCGGTCCGGCCGGCGCCGGGTCGAGGACCAGCCTCGGCTGCTTGAACTGACCGCGGGCCACCGCCGCGGTCGCGCCGGCCATCGCCAGCGGGCTGACCGCGGTGGAGCCCTGGCCGAACGTCGCCGCCGCGAGCTCCGTCGGGCTGTCGGCCGGGGAGATCTCGCCGCTGAAGTTGTCCGCGCCGAGGTCCCACTTCGCGCCGAGGCCGAGCTTGGCCGCCGCGTCCCGCAGGCCGTCCGCGCCCAGCTTGGGCGCGAGGTTGACGAACGCGGTGTTGCAGGACTTCGCGAAGTCGGTGTGGAACGGAACGGAGCCGAGCACCATGTCGTGCGAGTTCTTGAACTCGCGGCCGTTCACCGTCTTGGTCTTCGGACAGTCGACCGCGGCGTCGGCGGTGACCGCGCCCTTGTCGAGCAGGCCCAGCGCCGAGACCATCTTGAACGTCGAGCCGGGCGGCACCCGGCCACTCATCGCCGTGTCGACGCCGCCGCCGTCCGGGCCGTTCGCGACCGCGAGCACGCTGGAGTCGCTGATCCGGACCGCCACCAGCGCGCTGGGCTGCTTCTCGGACGCCACCGCCCGGTCGGCCGCGTTCTGCGTCGCGACGTCGAGCGTGGTCTGCACCGGCCTGCCGGCGGCCGGCTCGGTGCTGAACAGCGGCGAGTCCTCGACCTCGTCGTCGGGCGTCCGGTGCGCGATCACCACGGACTGGCCGGCGGTGCCGCGCAGCTGGGCGTCGTAGCGCTGTTGCAGCCCGCCGTGACCGGCCTGGTCGCCGTCGCGCAGCACCTCCGGGTTGTGGTCGAGGTCCTCGCGGGTCACGGGGTCGACGGTGCCCAGCAGCGCCCGCGCGAACGGGCGGGTGGGCGCGAGCTCGCGCTTCGCCTCCTGGAAGACGGTGCCCTCCAGGGCGCGTACCCGGTCACGGATCTTGTCGTAGTCGGTGCGCCGGAGGGTGACCACGTCGATGAAGGCCCCGTCGTCGGTGGCGTTGCGCACCCGGCCCTGTATCGCCTTGGGGTCCACGTCCACGCCGACGGTCTTGAGGATCTTGCCGAGGTCCTTCGTGAGGGCGGCCGCGTCGGTGATCCGCAGCGGGGTCACGCCGACGGTGACGACGTCGCGCTCGGTGACGATCGGGGTGCCCCCGGCGCCGAGGATGTCGGCCCGTTCGGCGCTCTTGTGACGCAGCTCGAGCGAGTCCCCGGCGGTCAGCTTGTCGTGCACGATCGACGGCTCCCAGACGACGCGCCAGCCGTCGCTGCCGCGCTTGGTGAGCCGGACGGTGCTCCGGTACGACCAGGTGGTGCCGCCGGGCAGCGTCCAGTCCACCTTCACCGGGCCGGTGGCGACCTCGCCGGACTCCTTCGGCTTGCCCTCGACGGTGTGCCGCAGGGGCGCCTTCTTCAGGTCGCCGGTGAGGCCCTGCAGCTCGGTGAGCACGTCGCCCGCGGAGATCTTGGCGCCGTCGGCGGTGACGAAGCCGACCCCACTCAGGTTGCCGGAGCGCCAGCCGGCGAGGAAGTCGTCGAGCGTCTGCTCGGGTCCGTCCGCGCCCGAGCAGGCGGCGGCGCCGCCGGCGAGCAGGAGCAGGGTGGCCAGCGCGGCCGTCCTTCGTCCGTAAAGTCCGGTGCGGCGCATTATGTCACCCTTCCTCTGGCGCTATACGAAAACCTACGGAACGGTAACCGGAGCCGCCTCCCGGCATTGCCCCGCGATGGGGTAGATGCGCCAAAATCGGTGTCGGATCTTTATCCGGACCCCGGGTGTGCTCGCGCCCTCAGCGACACGCTCTAGGCTGATGGCCGAGACGTCGAACCCACAGTGTCGTGGGTGAGGGGAGCGCTGGGCCATGGCTGTCGCCGACGAGGCAGCGATCGAATCCGATCCGGAGCTCGACTTCGGGCACGGTCCCGGGCTCGCCCTGACGGGCCGGCTGGGGACGTCCGACAACGAGCTCGACGAGCCGCTACCCAATGCCGAGCGCCTGGTGGCGCAGGCGGTGGCGCTGGCGGGTGAGGATCACAGCACCGCGTCGCTGGTGGGCCGGTTCTGGCGCTTCGCGCCGGACGAGGAGCTGGTCGGCGATACCCCGGCGGGGATGTACGCCGCCGCGCTCGCGCACCGCGAGCTCGCCGCCGTGCGCCGCCCGGGCGAGCTTCGGCTCGACATCAGCCCCCCGGACGAGAACCAGCCGCACACGGTGCTGTCGATAGTCACCGACGACATGCCGTTCCTGGTCGACTCGGTCACCGCCCTGCTCACCGCGCACCAGCTACAGGTGCACCTGCTCGTGCACCCGCTGATCGTGGTCCGCCGCCGGGAGGACGGCGAGCTGACCCAGCTCGAGGCCGACGTCGAGCCCGACGACGCGATCGACGGCGACCTGGTGGAGAGCTGGATCCGGGTCGAGATCGATCCGGTACGCAAGGCCGAGGCCCGCGAGCAGCTCCGCGAGGCGCTGTGCCGGGTGCTGACCGACGTCCGCGTCGCGGTCGACGACTGGCCGCGGATGCGCCAGCGGGCGGTCGTCATCGCCGACGAGCTGGCCGCCGCGCGCGGCTCCGAACGCAAGCTCCCGGTGCCGGACAAGGACGTCACGGACTCGATCGAGCTGCTCAAGTGGCTGGCACACGACCACTTCACCTTCCTCGGCTATCGCGAGTACCAGCTGAACGGCGACGTGCTGACGGCCGTTCCGGGCAGCGGGCTCGGCATCCTGCGCGGCGACGACAGCACCCCGCGCAAGCTGTCCTCGATGGCTCCGGAGGCGCATCAGCGCGCCCTCGAGAAGCGCCTGCTGGTGATCACCAAGGCCAACTCCCGGGCCACCGTGCACCGGTCGGCCTACCTGGACTACATCGGCGTCAAGGTCTTCCACGAGTCCGGCGAGGTCATCGGCGAGCGCCGCTTCCTGGGCCTGTTCTCCAGCTCCGCCTACCGCACCAGCGTCCGCGAGCTGCCGGTCGTGCGCCGCAAGGTGATGGAGGTGCTGGACCGCTCCGGCCTGTCGCCGCGCGGGCACTCCGGCAAGGACCTGCTGCAGATCCTCGAGACCTATCCGCGCGACGAGCTCTTCCAGATCAAGACCGACGACCTGTACGAGGCGGTGGTCGGCGTACTGCGGATGGCCGGGCGACGGCAGCTGCGGCTGTTCCTGCGCCGCGACGGCTACGGCCGCTTCATCTCGTGCCTGATCTATCTGCCCCGGGACCGGTTCACCACCGCCAACCGGCAGAGCATGCAGGAGATCCTGCTCCGCGAGCTCAACGGCATCGGCGTCGACTACACGACCCGGGTGACCGAGCGGATGCTCGCGCGGGTGCACTTCATCGTGCGGACCGACCCGGCCGATCCGCCGGGCGTCGTCGACCCGAACTCGCTGGCCGAGCTGCTCGCCGACGCGACCCGGATGTGGGACGACGACTTCTCCCTGGTGCTGGAGCGCAAGCTCGGCGAGGAGCCGGCCAAGGACCTGTTCGTGCGCTACGCGACGGCGTTCCCGGACAGCTACAAGGACGGGCACACCCCCTACGAGGCGGTGCAGGACATCGCCAAGCTGGAGCTGCTGGAGGAGCGCGGTCAGCTCGAGATGCACCTCTACCGCAAGCGGCACGTCAACCGGGAGGGCTGCGCCGAGCCGGACGACGCCGACGTGCGGTTCAAGGTCTTCCGGTACGGCGAGCCGATGCTGCTCTCGGCCGTCCTGCCGGTGCTGCACTCGCTCGGCGTCGAGGTCGTCGACGAGCGGCCCTACGAGGTGCGCCGCACCGACGGCACCGTCTACCTCTACGACTTCGGGCTGCTGCCGCCCTCGACCCACCACGAGCTGTCCGAGGTGCGCCCGCAGGTGGAGAACGCCTTCGCGGCCGCCTGGCGGGGCGAGGAGGAGGTCGACGGCTTCAACGAGCTGGTGTTGCGCGCCGGGCTCACCTGGCGTCAGGTCGTCGTGCTCCGGGCGTACGCGAAATATCAGCGGCAGACCGGCAACGTCTTCTCGCAGCGCTACGTCGAGTCGACCTTCATCGCCTATCCGGAGATCGCCCGCCTGCTGGTGCAGCTCTTCGAGGTCCGGTTCTCGCCGCGGCTGGAGATCCTCGATGAGGTGCGGGCGCAGCGTGGCGCCGAGCTGACCGACCAGATCACCACCCTGCTCGACGGCGTCGACAGCCTGGATCAGGACCGGATCCTGCGGTCGTTCCTGACGATGATCCAGGCCACCCTGCGGACCAGCTTCTTCCAGCGCGGCGCCGACTCGCGCCCGAAGTCGTACGTGGCGTTCAAGCTGGACCCGCAGGCCATCCCGGACCTGCCGGCGCCCCGGCCGAAGTACGAGATCTTCGTCTACTCGCCGCGTTTCGAGGGCGTGCACCTGCGCTTCGGCGCGGTCGCGCGCGGCGGCCTGCGCTGGTCCGACCGGCGCGAGGACTTCCGCACCGAGGTGCTCGGCCTGGTCAAGGCGCAGATGGTGAAGAACGCGGTGATCGTGCCGGTCGGCGCCAAGGGCGGCTTCGTGCTCAAGCAGAAGCCGGGCGACCGCGACGAGGCCGTCGCGTGCTACCGGCTCTTCATCGGCGCCCTGCTCGACGTCACCGACAACATCCACAGCGGCAAGATCGTGCCGCCGGTCGACGTGGTCCGGCACGACGGCGACGACCCCTACCTGGTGGTGGCGGCGGACAAGGGCACGGCGACGTTCTCGGACATCGCCAACGAGATCTCGGTGAGCAAGGACTTCTGGCTGGGCGACGCGTTCGCCTCCGGCGGCTCGGCCGGCTACGACCACAAGAAGATGGGCATCACCGCCCGCGGCGCGTGGGAGTCGGTCAAGAAGCACTTCCGGGACCTGGGCACCGACACCCAGTCGCAGGACTTCACCGTGGTCGGCGTCGGCGACATGTCCGGCGACGTCTTCGGCAACGGGATGCTGCTCAGCGAGCACATCCGGCTGGTGGCCGCGTTCGACCACCGGCACATCTTCCTGGACCCGGACCCGGACGCCGCGCGCTCCTTCGCGGAGCGCCGCCGGCTCTTCGACCTGCCGCGCTCGTCCTGGGCGGACTACGACGCCACGCTGATCAGCGAGGGCGGCGGGGTCTTCCCGCGCACCGCGAAGTCGATTCCGGTGACGCCGCAGGTCCGCGCCGCGCTCGACCTCGGCACGGCCACGGCGGTGAGCCCCGCGGACCTGATGCGGGCCATCCTGGCCGCGCCTGTCGATCTGCTCTGGAACGGCGGCATCGGCACCTACGTGAAGGCGACCGCGGAGACGCACGCCGAGGTGGGCGACAAGGCCAACGACGCGATCCGGGTCAACGGGGCGCAGGTCCGGGCCAGGGTGGTCGGCGAGGGCGGCAACCTGGGACTGACCCAGCGCGGCCGCATCGAGTACGCCCGCACCGGCGGGCCGCAGGAGGAGCCGGGCACCGGCCGGGGCGGCCGCATCTTCACCGACTTCATCGACAACACGGCCGGGGTGGACTGCTCCGACCACGAGGTCAACATCAAGATCCTGCTCGGCGGGGCGGTGACCGACGGCGAGTTGACGGTGCCGGCCCGCGACGAACTGCTGGCGGCGATGACCGACGAGGTCGCGGCGCTGGTGCTGCGGGACAACTACGAGCAGGCCTCGGCGCTCGGCAACGCCCGGTCGCAGGCGCATTCGCTGCTGCCGGTGCACCGCCGGATGCTGATCACCATGGAGCAGTCGGGGCAGCTCAACCGCGAGCTCGAGGCGCTGCCGTCCGACAAGGAGCTGGCCGCCCGCTACGAGGCCGGCGAGGGGCTGACGGCGCCGGAGTTCGCGGTGCTGCTGGCGTACGTGAAGATCTCGCTGGAGCGTCAGGTCCTCGCCGACGTGTTGGTCGACGAGGAGTGGACCAACGGGGTCCTGGCCCGGTATTTCCCCACCCCGCTGCGGGAGCGGTTCGGTGCGCGGATGGCGGGCCACCGGCTGCGCCGCGAGATCATCTCGACGGCCCTGGTCAACGAGGTGGTCAACCGCGGCGGCACGTCGTTCGTCTTCCGCGCGATGGAGGAGAGCGGCGCGTCCGCGGCCGACGTGATCCGCGCCTACGTGGTCATCCGCGACGTGTACGGCCTGCGCGAGCTGTGGGAGGCCGCCGAGAAGCTGGACAACGTGGTGCCGACGCCGGCGCAGACGCTGGCGTTCCTGGAGACCCGGCGGCTGCTGGACCGGGCGGTGCGCTGGCTGGTCAGCAACCGCCGTTCGCCGATTGACGTCGCCGGGGAGATCGCCCGGCTGCGCCCCGGCGTGAGCGCCCTGCTGCCGCTGCTGCCGACGGTGGTCGTCGGCGCGGAGCGCAGCTCGCTGAAGAGCCACGTGGCCCTGGTCGTGGAGCGCGGCGTCCCGGAGGAGCTGGCCAATTCCGTGGCCCGCGCCGTGTACGGCTTCGGCCTGCTCGACATCCTGGAGACGGCGGCGGGGACCGCGCACGACCCGGCCGAGGTGGCGAAGGTCTACTTCGTGATCTCGGAACGCTTCCAGATCGACGTGCTGCTCTCGCACATCTCCCGGCTGCCGCGCGGCGACCGCTGGCAGACCCTGGCCCGGATGGCGCTGCGTTACGACCTGTACGCGGCGCTGGCCGGGCTCACGGCCGAGGTGCTGCAGTCGACCTCGTCCGAGGCGGCGCCGGAGGACCGGGTGGCGGAGTGGGAGCGGATGAACGCGGCCTCGATGGCCCGGGCGGGCAACGCGATGGGCAGCATCGAGGAGTCCCCGGCCGACCTGGCGGCGCTGTCGGTCCTGCTCCGCCAGATCCGCACGCTGGTCAAGACCTCCTCGGCCGGCTGATCCGAACGGCCGCGCCCGGTCACCCCGGGCGCGGCCGCGGAGCCGTGGGTACCCCCGAGGGGTATGCTAGGTCCATGACGCAGCAGATCGAGTTGGACATCGGCGGCATGACCTGTGCCGCCTGCGCCAACCGCATCGAGAAGAAGCTCAACCGTCTCGAGGGCGTCACCGCCACCGTCAACTACGCCACCGAGAAGGCCCGGGCCACGGTCCCGGCCGGCCTCGCCGCCGCCGATCTCATCGCCGTGGTGGAGAAGACCGGCTACACGGCCACCGAGCCCAAGGCCGGGCCGGCCGAGGCGGGGCCGGCGGCCGACCCGCTGCGCGTCCGGCTGCTCGTCTCGGTCGTGCTGAGCGTGCCCGTCATCGTCCTCGCCATGGTCCCGGCCTGGCAGTTCACCTACTGGCAGTGGCTATCGCTGACGCTGGCCGCGCCGGTGGTCGTCTACGGCGGCTGGCCCTTCCACCGCTCCGCGTTCGTCAACCTGCGGCACGGCGCCGCCACCATGGACACCCTGGTCTCGATGGGCACGCTCGCCGCGTTCGCCTGGTCGCTCTGGGCGCTCTTCCTCGGCGACGCCGGCATGCCCGGCATGACGCACCCCTTCGAGCTGCGGGCCGGCCCCGCGGGCGGCGACGCCCTCTACCTCGAGGCCGCGGCCGGCGTCACCACGTTCCTGCTGGCCGGGCGCTATGCCGAGGCCCGCGCCAAGCGCCGGGCCGGCGACGCCCTGCGCTCGCTGCTCGCCCTCGGCGCCAAGACGGTCACCCTGGTGGACGGCCGGGAGATCCCGGCCGACGTGCTGCGCGCCGGCGACGTCTTCCAGGTGCGACCGGGGGAGAAGGTCGCCGCGGACGGCGTCGTGGTCGACGGCGCCTCCGCGCTCGACCAGAGCCTGCTCACCGGGGAGTCGGTGCCGGTCGAGGTCGCCGCCGGCGACCCCGTCACCGGCGGCACGGTCAACGCCGGAGGCCGCTTGGTCGTGCGCGCCACCCGCGTCGGCGCCGACACCCAGCTCGCCCAGATGGCCCGCCTGGTCGAGGAGGCGCAGGACGGCAAGGCCGCCGTGCAGCGGCTGGCCGATCGCATCTCCGGCGTCTTCGTGCCGGTGGTGATCGCCCTGGCCGCCGCGACGCTGGGCTACTGGCTGGGTTCGGGCGGGGGGACCACCGCCGCGTTCACCGCCGCCGTCGCCGTGCTGATCATCGCCTGCCCCTGCGCCCTCGGGCTGGCGACGCCGACCGCGCTGCTGGTCGGCACGGGCCGCGGCGCCCAGCTCGGCGTGCTCATCCGCGGGGTGGAGGCCCTGGAGTCGACCCGCCGGGTGGACACGATCGTGCTCGACAAGACCGGAACGGTGACGACCGGGGTCATGACGGTGTCGTGCGTCGTGCCGGAGCCGGGCCGGGACGAGGGCGAGGTGCTGCGGCTGGCCGGGGCCGTCGAGGCGGCGTCCGAGCACCCGCTGGGCCGGGCGATCGTCCGGGCCGCCGCGGCACGCGGGCCGCTGCCCGCGGTGAGCGACTTCAAGGCGACCGCGGGCGTCGGCGTGCGCGGCGTCGTGGAGGGCGCCGAGGTGGAGGTGGCCCGCGGCGCGGGCGACACGGCCGAGACCTGGGTCGAGCTGCGCGTCGACGGCGTCGCCTGGGGCCGCATCGCGCTCGCCGACGCCGTACGCCCGACGAGCGCCGCCGCCGTCCGGGGCCTGCGCGCGCTGGGCCTGGAGCCGGTGCTGGTCACCGGCGACGCGCCCGCGGTGGCCGAGGCGGTCGCCGCGCAGGTCGGCGTCACCGAGGTGATCGCCGGCGTGCTGCCCGCGGGCAAGGTCGACGTGGTCCGGCGGCTGCAGGCGCGCGGCCGCTCGGTGGCGATGGTCGGCGACGGGGTGAACGACGCGGCCGCGCTGGCCCAGGCCGACCTGGGCGTGGCGATGGGCGCGGGCAGCGACGTGGCGATCGAGGCGTCCGACCTGACCCTGATGCGGGGCGACCTGACCGCCGCGGTCGACGCCGTGCGGCTGTCCCGCCGTACGGTGACGATCATCCGGGGGAATCTGTTCTGGGCCTTCGCCTACAACGTGGCGGCGCTGCCGCTCGCGGCGGCGGGCCTGCTCAATCCGATGATCGCGGGCGCGGCGATGGCGCTCAGCTCGATCTTCGTGGTGGCGAACAGCCTGCGGCTGCGCCGCTTCAAGCCTGCGGTGCTCTGAGGCCTGCGGCGGTGTGTGAGCCGGGCGCCTTGTCCCGATGCCTGCTCCCGAAAACATCGGGGCGCCCGGCTCACCATCCGTGCCGCGGGGGAATTCGGACCGGTCCCGAGGTCCGAAGCCCTGCGACATCCCCAGATCCACCTGCAGACGTAACGCTACGTGGCGATGCCCGCACCTTGGAAGCGTTCGGTGCGCGAATTGGCCGAACGGTTGGCCGCTCATGGGCGACAGATCCGGATATTGGGCCGCAACAGGTCGAAAAGTGTTACGTTCTGATCCGGTCAGCTCATGCCACGACTACTTTTAGTAACGAAGGCAATCGGTGCGGAGAGTGATCAGTCCCGGCGGATCATGTCGATCAGCGCGAGGACCTGCCGCAGCGCGGGCCGCAGCACCCGCAGCCGGGAGAGGCCGACGAGCCGGTCGATCAGCGGGACGATGCCGTCGATGAGCCGGCGGGTCCGGCGCTGCTCGGGGGAGCGGTCGTAGACCCAGAAGAGCACCACGCCCATCCAGCTCAGCCAGAGCAGCTCCGGCAGCTCCTTGCGCAGCTCGGGGTCGAGCTTCGCGGACGAGCCGTCCACCACGTCCCGGAAGATCGCGATGGCCGCCTCGCGGGCCGGCGACGACTCCCGGGAGAACGGGCTGAGCGGCGACGACGGCTCGGCCGCGGACTTGAAGAACGTGCCGGCGAACGAGTGGTACGGCACGTTGACGTCGATGCCGGCGTGCAGTACCCCGCGTAACCGGGCGGCGAAGTCCTTCTCGTTCGCCAGTACCGGCTCGGACGCGACCCGGTGCGCTAGCTGGTTGCGGTCGTAGAACCCCTGGATCAGGTGTTCCTTGGAGTCGAAGTAGTAGTAGGCGTTCCCGACCGCGACGCCAGCCTCCTTGGCGATGGCCCGCATGGTGGTCTCGGCGTAGCCGCGCTCGCGGAACAGGCGCAGCGCGGTCTCGAGGATCAGCTGCCGGGTCTGCTCGCCCCGGGCCCGGCGCGGCTTCTCCCCGGCGGGCTGCGGCGTAGCCGGCTCGTCGGCGGGCTGCGGCGGCACGGCCGGACCGTCCGTTGGGTGCGGCGGCACGGCCGGATCGTCGGCGGGGTGCGGCTGCGCGGCCGGCAGGTCGGCGGGGTGCGGCTGCGTGGCCGGCTCGTCGGCGGGGTCAGCGGCAGCTGTCGTCACACACGTCACCGTAGTCTTCCGATCGCGTCGCCTGCCGCGCGGCGGCGGCCGCGGCGATGAAGCGTCGCGCGGTGGGCAGCAGCCGCGGCGAGCCGAGCCGCTCGGCCATCCCGCGGTAGTCCGCCAGGGCCCACAGGCAGGCCAGCCACGCGCCGTCCGACACGTACACCAGCCCGCCGTCGGTGATCACCGTCAGATCCCGCAGGGTCGCCGCATGGTCCAGCCCGGGGAAGCGCCGCCGGGCCGCGGCCGACCCGGCCGCGACGAACTCCAGCGGTACGAGCTGAGCGCGGCCCTCGAGCCAGCGGTGCGCGGTGCGGCAGATCGGGCACCCGTCGTCGTACAGCACGGTGAAGTAGCCGATCCGGCCGGCGGCTTGACCGGCCGGGTCGACGGGCGCAGTCATGCCGGTGTGGGCGGCGGCACGGGTCCCGCGAATCCCTGACCGGCCCAGTTCGCGGCCGGGCCGGGCGCTCCGGTGGCGGGGCCGGCCGGGCCGGCGGGCGGCGGGCGCATCGGGAGTCGTCCGGCCGGCGGCAGCGGCGGCATGGTCTGCTGCTGGCGCAGCCGTCCGCGCCGGTAGCGGCTCAGCAGGAACACGTTGCAGACGTGCAGCACGCCGAGCACCAGCAGGACGAAACCTATCTTGTAGGACAGCGTCTCCAGCGCCTTCGCCGCGTCCGGAACCCGGGCGCCGGAGCGCATCGCCACCGCGACGTAGCCGAGGTTCAGCAGGTAGAACCCCATCACGAGCAGCTGGTTTACCGCCTTCGCCAGGCGGCTGTCCGCGAAGACGTCCTCCAGGAAGACCATTCCGTTGCGGGACAGCGTCGTCGCCACCCAGACCGTCAGCCCGACGCTGACGACCAGGTAGGCCAGGTACATCCAGACCTTGTGGTCCATGGCCCAAACCTTTCTTGAACGCGTCAACTGGTGTCGCGCTCAGCGTAGGCGCTTGTTTGAACGCGTTCAATGAGACTCGGAACACAAAGAGGCAGCGGCGGGAGGTGGCCCGCCGCTGCCTCGGCCCCTGTGCCCCAAAATCGTTCGCGGTAAGCCCGAGGGCCTCCGCCGCCGGGCGGCGGCTGAAGGTCAGCTGTTCGCGGTGCCCGAGAGTCCCGCCGCCGCGCGGCCGCTGGGGGCCTGCCGTTTCCGGTGCACGAGGGTCTTCGCCGCCGCGCGGCGGCTGGGGTCGGCCGGTCGCGGTGCCCGAGGGGCCTTCGCCGCCGGGTGGCGCCGGGGGTGTCAGCCGTTGGCGGTGCCCGAGAGTCCCGCCGCCGGGCGGCGGCTGGGGTCAGTCGTTCGCGGTCAGGCCGAGGGCCTCCGCCGCCGCGCGGCCGTTGGCGTGGCTCGCGCCGTAGGTGGTGACGAAGGCCCGCGCCCCGGCCGGGCGCCACGCGGACGGCCAGCCCATCTCCACCACGGTGACGGCATGGCTCGCGGCGAGCCGCTCGATCAGCGCCCGGGTCGCCTCGGCCCGGTGGGTGTGCCGGCCGACGAGGACGATCGGCCGGGCGCCGGCCCGCTCGGCGAGCGACTCGGGCGCGGTGTCCGCGGCCACGACCGTCACCTGCTCGGTCCCGTTCAGGTGCGGCCGGAGCCCCCACGGCACCCGGCCCTCGGCGATCGAGTGGCCGGATTCCAGGTGCACGACCAGCGGCTGGGCCAGGCCGGAGAGGGTGCCCTCGATCCGGATGGCGCGGCGGGCGGCCGCGTAGCCGAGCGCCGCGTCGTGCGGCACGGGGGGCACCGGGCGCCGCGTCCACGCCGCCATCGCGGCGTTGCGCTCGGCGGCCTCCTCGAGCCGCGCCGGCGCCAGGCGGCCGTCGCGCACCCCGGCGACGATCTCCGCGGTGACCGCCTCGACGAGCGCCAGGTCGACCTGGGCGCCGATGCAGAGCAGGTCGGCGCCCGCCGCCAGCGCGAGCACGGCGGCCCGGCCGATGCCGCCGGCCGCCACCGCGGCGCCCTTCATCTCCAGCGCGTCGGTGATGACGACGCCGCGGAAGCCGTACTCGCCCCGGAGCAGGTCGGTCAGCGCCGCCCGGCTGAAGGTGGCCGGGCCGGCGCCGGTCAGCGCGGGCACCCGGATGTGCGCGGTCATGATCGCCTGCGACCCGGCGGCCACCGCGGCCGCGAACGGCGGCAGGTCGCGCTCGCGCAGCACGGACAGCGGGGCGTCGACGGTCGGAAGCTCGAGGTGCGAGTCGGTCGTCGTGGCGCCGTGGCCCGGGAAGTGTTTCGCGCAGGCGGCGACGCCGTTGGCCTGCAGGCCGGTGATCGCGGCGGCGGAGTGCCGGGCCACCAGCGCCGGGTCGGCCCCGAACGAGCGGGTGCCGATGATCGGGTTGTCGTCGGCGGTGTTCACGTCGACGGTCGGGGCCAGGTCGAGGTTGATGCCCGCCGCGGCGAGGTCGGCGCCGACGGCCGCGTACACCGTACGGGTGAGGTCCGGGTCGTCGACGGCGCCGAGCGCGGCGTTGCCCGGGTAGGGGCTGCCGGTCAGGTGGGCCAGGCGCGTGACGTCGCCGCCCTCCTCGTCGATGGCGATCAGGGCGTCCGGCCGGGCGGCCCGCAACTCGCCGGTGAGGCGGCGGAGCTGTACCGGTTCAGCGACGTTGGTGCCGTAGAGGGTGTGGCCGGCCAGGCCCTCGGTGAGCAGTCGCAACGCCCATTCCGGCGCAGATTTCCCCGCAAAAGCGGCGAGCTGAGTCCGCAATGCGAGTCGGCGTAGACCCGGGTCGATCGGCATGGTTTCCTTCCTCGGTTCAGCTCTGGTTATCCTGCCGGTCGAGCTGCCATGATCGTCGGACGTCTATCGGACACGGCGCACGGCCGGTGAGTGTGCCGACCGTTACGCTGCCGCTACCTGATGTGCGCCGATAATGTAATAGGAAATAATCCTAAATACTAGGGACGTAGTTATGGCTGCCACCCGCCTGCCGGGGACCCCCCGGTTGCTGCGCGCGCTCAACGACCGCGCCGCGCTGGAACTGCTGCTCACGAAGGGCCCGCTGACCCGGGCGCAGCTCGGCGAGATGACCGGCCTGAGCAAGGTCACCGCCTCGCAGCTGGTCGAGCGCCTCGAGGAGCGCGGCCTCGTGCGCCGCGTCGGTGAGCAGGCTGGCGGTCGCGGCCCGAACGCGCAGCTGTACGCCGTCACTCCCGGTAGTGCGCACGTCATCGGCGTCGAGGTCCTGCCGGACCGGGTCATCGCGGCCTGCGCGGACATCACCGGCGACGTCGTCGGCCGCAGCGAGCAGTCGACGCAGGACGGCGACGACCCGGTGCGCGCCGTGCACAACGCGGTCGTGCAGGCGGCCGGCCGCGGCGGCGCCGACATGGAGTCGGTGCGCCGCGTCGTGCTCGGCACCCCGGGCATCGTCGACCCGCAGACCAGCGAGGTCTCGTTCGCCTTCGACCTGCCCCGCTGGCACCGCGGCCTGCTCGCCGAGCTGCGCCGCGACCTGAGCACGCCGGTGGTCTTCGGCAACGACGTCAACCTGGCCGCCGTCGCCGAGCAGCACAACGGCGCCGCCCGGGGCCACGACGACTTCGTACTGATCTGGGTCGGCCGCGGCGTCGGCCTCGCGACCGTCATCGGCGGCCGGCTGCACCAGGGCAGCACGGGTGCGGCCGGCGAGATCGGCTACCTGCCGGTGGCCGGCGCCGAGATCCCGCGCAACGTCTCGAAGCGCGGCGCCAACGGCGCCTTCCAGACCCTGGTCGCCTCCGGCGCCGCCAAGGCCATCGGCAGGAAGTACGGCTTGCGCGGCACCGAGTCCGTCGACGTGGTGCGCGCGGCCGTCGCCGCCGGCGCGGCGGGCGAGCCGATGCTTGACGAACTGGCCGGCCGGCTCGCCCTCGGCGTCGCCGCCACCTGCGTCGTCCTCGATCCGCCGCTGGTCGTGCTGGCCGGCGAGGTGAGCCAGGCCGGCGGGACGGCCCTGGCCGAGCGGGTGGAGCGCGAGGTCGCCGCCATCACCCTGGTCGCCCCCAAGGTCGTGATCAGCGAGGTCGCGGTCGAGCCGATCCTCAACGGAGCACTGCTGACGGCCCTCGAATCGGTACGCGAAGAGGTCTTCGGCTCCACCACGGGCTAGCCGGGGACGGAGGCGGGTCCCGCCTCGGGCTCGGTGTCGGGAGGCCCGGCGGCTGCATGGTTGGATGGACGCGTGCTCGAGGCAGCGACTCCCACCCCACCTGACGACGACACCGTCATCTCCTTCGACCGGGTGAGCGTGATCCGCGGCGGCAGCTTCCTGCTGCGCGGGCTCAGCTGGCAGGTCGAGCTCGACGAGCGATGGGTGATCCTGGGCCCGAACGGCGCCGGCAAGACGACGCTGCTGAGCCTCGCGTCGGGCCGGATCCACCCGTCCCGCGGCACCGCCTGGGTGCTGGGCGAGCGGCTCGGGCGCACGGACATCACCGAGCTGCGTACCCGGATCGGGCTCAGCACCGGGCAGTTCGCCGACCGGGTGCCGCCGGCCGAGCGGGTCCTCGACGTCGTGGTCACGGCGGCCTGGTCCGTCGTCGGCCGCTGGCGGGAGAGCTACGACCCGCAGGACGAGGCCCGGGCCCGGGCGCTGCTGCACCAGCTGGGCATGGGCGCGCTGATCGAGCGCGAGTTCGGCACCCTCTCCGAGGGCGAGCGCAAGCGCACCCAGATCGCCCGCGCGCTCATGACCGACCCCGAGCTGATGCTGCTGGACGAGCCGGCCGCCGGGCTGGACCTGGGCGGCCGCGAGGACCTGATCGGGCGCCTCACCGAGCTGGCCGAGGACCCGGACGCGCCGGCCCTGGTGCTGGTCACCCATCACGTCGAGGAGATTCCGCCGGGCTTCACCCACGCGATGCTGCTACGCGAGGGCACGGTCGTCGCGGCGGGCCTGCTGGGCGAGACCCTGACTGCCGACAACCTGTCCAAGACGTTCGGGCTGCCGCTGGTGGTTCAGCGCAGCGGCGACCGTTACATGGCGCGGGCGGCCTGAGGCGCCACGATGGCCGTTTCCCCGCCCCGGGTCGTGATAGCCGGCAGCGCCAACATGGACCTCGTCGGGCTCGCCGCCCGGCTGCCGCTGCCCGGCGAGACCGTGCTCGGCGACGACTTCGTGATGGCGCCGGGCGGCAAGGGCGCCAATCAGGCCATCGCGGCGGTCCGGGCCGGCGCGGTGTGCGCGATGCTGGGCGCGATCGGCTCGGACGCGTTCGGCGTCACGATCAAGGCCCGGCTCAACGCGTCCGGCGTGGACACCGCGAACCTGCGCACCAGCTACGGCGCGTCCGGCGTGGCGGTGATCATGGTGGATCGCGCGGGGGAGAACTCGATCATCGTGAGCCCGGGTGCGAACAGCTCGTTCGCGGGCCTGAGCGCCGCGGAGACCGCGGTCATCGCGGAGAGCGACGTGCTGGTCTGCCAGCAGGAGATTCCCGTGGAAACCGTGGTGGCGGCCGCGCAGGCGGCGCAGGGGGGCGGCACCCGGGTGATCCTGAACGCGGCACCCGCCCGCGAGCTGCCGCCGGAACTGCTCGCCGCGGTGGACCTGCTGGTGGTGAACGAGGGCGAGGCGCGGGCGATCACCGGGTCGGCGGAGCCGGACGTCGCCGGGCTGCTGGCGCTCGTGCCGCGGGTGGTGCTGACCCTGGGCGGCGCCGGCTCCTGGTACGCGGACCGCGACGGCGCCGACGAGCGGATCCCGGCCTGCGCGGTCGACGTGGTGGACACGACCGCGGCCGGCGACGCGTTCACGGGCGCGCTGGCCGTGGCCTGGGGCGAGGGCCGTGACCTGGTGGACGCGGTCCGCTGGGCGAACGCGGCGGGCGCCGCCTGCGTACGCAAGGTGGGCGCCAGCAACGCGCTGCCGACGCGCGCGGAGATCGACGAGCTCTACCGGCGGACCGGCTAGACCGTCAGCTCTCCCGGGCCATCGTCACGAAGCGGTGCACCTCGCTGCGGAGTACCTCGGCCAGCTGGCTCAGCCCGGCCGTGCCGGAGTCGTGCCCGCCGTCGACGGCGATCGCGATGCCGCTCACCAGGCCGCTCATCTCCCGGAGGCTGGCGGTCACCGCCTCCAGCACCTCGACCGAGTCCACCGCCGCCTGCTGGACGGTGTTGACCTGGCCGAGGATCTCCTCGCTCGAGCTGCTGGTCTCGTTGGCCAGGTTTTTGACCTCGTCGGCCACCACGCTGAAGCCGCGGCCCGCGTCGCCCGCCCGGGCCGCCTCGATCGTCGCGTTCAGGGCCAGCAGGCGGGTCTGCGACGCGACCGAGTTGATCAGGTCGACGGCCTTGCGGATCTCGTCGGAGGCGCTGCGCAGCGAGCCGACGGTCCCGACGCCCCGCTCGGCCTCGGTGACCGCGTCGCGGGCGAAGTCCGCCAGGCCGTTCGCCGTGGCGCCCATCTCCGTCGCCGCCGTCGCCACCTGCTCGGAGACGGTGAGCACGGTGCTCTCGAGCTCGTCGGCGAGCGCCGCCCGGGAGCGGCCGGCCTCCTCGATGCGGTCCGCGGACCGGTTCATCTCGTCGATGGACCGGGAGATCTGTGCGGCCGCGTCGCGGAACGAGCCGCCCATGCCGCCGGTGAGAAATCGCCTGTGGAAACGCCCCTCGGCCGCCGCGGCCAGCGACGCGCCCGCCTCGCGGACGAAGGTGTCAGTGGTGTCGAGCAGCCGGTTGAGCGCCGTGCGGGCGGCCTCGGCCTCGGCGGAGTCCCCGAGCGACGGCATCCGGACCTCGGTGTCGCCGGCCGCGGCCCGCTCGCTGACCTGCGTGATCAGGCGCAGGGCCTCGGCGCTCACCGCGCGGCTCCGTTCGTCGGCGGCCAGACGAACAAGCCGCGCGGATCGGTATTGGTGATGATCGGTTCGTCCTCGCCGAGCCTGCGCTCCACGCCGGTCGGCGGCACCCTGGTGGCCTTCATGGTCCACGTATCGTCGCCGGTCGCCGGCCGGTCCCGGGGCCGGATCGCGGGAATTCACCGCCTGGCGACGCGCAGTCCCCAGAGGACCAGTGGCACCTGCAGCGGCAGCCGGCCGTACGCGATGGCCCGGCGCGCGGGTGACGCGTGCCGCCAGTCGGCCGCCATCTTGACGTTGGCGGGGAACACGCAGGCGAAGAGGCCGGCGGCGGCCAGGCCGCCGAGCCGGCGGGTGCCCGGGTTGACGATCGCGGCCGCGACGGCCAGCTCGGCGGCGCCGCTGAGCCGCGTCCAGGTCCGCGGTCTGCCGGGCAGCGAGCGGGGCACGATGGCGTCGAAGGGCCGGGGCCGGGCGAAGTGCAGCACGCCGGAGGCGGCGAGCAGCCCGGCCAGCGCCAGTGCGCTCCGGTCGGCGTTGCTCATCGGGCGCCCGGTGACCGGCGGGGGACGGGGTCGTCGTCGAGGGCGCGCTGCAGGGCGCGGTAGACCTGGCCGAACCGTTGCTTGTCGCTTGTCGTCATCAGCAGGACCTCCTCGCCGCCGACCCGGGCCCAGATCTCGCGCCGGTGGCTGCCCCGGTCGTAGGAGCGGTCGACGAATTCGAGGAGCACGTCGGCCAGGGGCAGGGTGGCCAGGCCGATGAGCACGCCGCCGCCGGCCAGGGCGATCGTCGTCGCGGTCGAGGCGTCGATGACCAGTGCGATGAGGATGCCGAGGGCGCCGACGACGATCGGCGCGGCGATGGCACCGGCGCGGCCGCCGGTCGTGGCGCACGATCGCCCGCCGCGGCGGCCTCGCC
>NZ_JBEZXZ010000018.1:0-78271 GCF_040638275.1 Actinoplanes sp. NPDC026623
TCCCCGACTTTTCCCGGGCCGGGGGGGGCGCCGCCCCCCCGGCGGCGGGGTGCCGTCAGATGCTCAGGCCCTTTTCGCTGCCCTTCTTGAGCTTGCGGTCGTCGCGAAGCTGCAGGAACGGCTCCTTGTCGGCGGGGTGTCCGGCCGCGATGGCGCGGCCGCGCTCCAGCTCCGCGTCGAGTTCGGCGCCGAGCAGGACGGCGATGTTCGAGATCCACAGCCAGATCAGGAAGGCGATGATGCCGGCGAGTGCGCCGTACGTCGCCTCGTAGTTCGCGAAACCGGTCAGGTAGAAGACGAACGCGCCGGAGGCGACGAGCCAGAGCAGCACCGCGAAGACGCCGCCCGGAGTGACCCAGCGGAAACCGCCGGTCCTCGCGTTCGGCGAGGCCCAGTAGAGGATCGCGAACATCAGGCTGACGATCAGTATCAACACGGGCCACTTCGCGATGCCCCACGTGGTCACGGCCGCGGAGCCGAGGCCGATCGCCTCGCCGGCCACCTTGGCGACCTCGCCGGTGAACACGACGATGACGACAGAGGCGATCAGCATCAGGCCGACGACCGCGGTGACGGCGAGCCGGATCGGCAGCGTCATCCAGACCGGCCGGCCCTCCGGCACGTCGTAGATGGCGTTCGAGGCGCGCATGAAGGCGCCGACGTAGCCGGACGCCGACCAGAAGGCCACGACGATGCCGATGACGGCCGCCAGCCCGGCGGTGCCCGGGTCCGAGACCTGGCTGAGCACCTGGTCCAGCAGGCTCTGGATCTGGCGGGGGGCGATCTCCTGCACGGACTTCTGCACGGTCTCCTGCCCGTTGTCGCCCACCATGCCGAGGATCGACACGATCACCAGGACGCCGGGGAAGATCGACAGCACGCTGTAGTAGGTCAGCGCCGCGGCCCAGTCGCTGAGGTTGTCCTCGGAGAACTGCTTGAGCGTGCGCTTGAGCGCGCGCAGCAGGCCCCTGCCGCCGAGCTGGGTCGGCTTGTCCGGGCCCGCGTCGGGGCCGGGCGCGGAGGGGGCGTCCGCGGCGGCGCCGACGCCGCTGCCGTCGACGTCGCGGGCCCCGGCGGCGCGTGCCTCGCCGGGGGTCTCCGGAGCATCGCCCGCGCCGGGAGGGCCGGCGGCCCGGTCGTCGGCCGGGTGATCGGTCTTGCGGAGAAGCCTCATCGTGGGACCTCCAGGCGGCGCGTCATGATCTCTGCCGCCTTCCGGACGCCTGCCACCCCCCGCAGGCGGCCCGTGGGAAGCGCGGTCCAGCAGTGAGAATGCCCAGCGGCGGGTGATCTAACCCTGCGCTCTCCCAGCGGACGCACAGCCCCGGGGTCAGCGGCAGAGCAGCCGGCCCATCCGGCGGCCCGCGACGAGCAGGCCGATCACCAGCAGCACGAGCAGGTAGAGCACGTCCAGCAGCTGGGTCCAGCCCACCGAACCCAGCGTGATCGCCCGGATCAGGTCGACCGAGCGGTAGAGCGGCGTCACCTCCACCACCCAGCGCAGCAGCGGCGGATAGGCCTCGGCCGGGACGAACGTGCCCGAGAACAGGAAGAGCGCGAACTGGGCCGACCCCATCAGGTCGAAGTCCTGCCAGCTGCGCATGAAGGTGGACAGCGCCATGCCGACGCCGCCGAAGGCGAAGCCCACCAGGACCGTGGCCGCGAACGCGCCGAGGGCCGGGCCGGCCGTGGTCAGCCCCATCGCCACCATGATCGCCAGGAAGGCGGCGGCGTAGACGCTGCCGCGGATCATCGCCCAGGACAGCTCGCCGAGGGCGATCTCCATCGGCCGCACCGGGGTCGCCAGGATCCCGTCGTAGAGCTTCATGAACTTCATCTTGCTGAAGAAGTTGAAGGTGGTCTCCGCCAGCGCGCCCGTCATGGCCGACGAGGCCAGCATCGCCGGCGCCACGAACGCCGCGTATTCGATCACCCGGCCGTCCGGCAGCGTCAGGTCGCCGACCAGCGAGCCCACCCCGACCCCGATGGAGAACAGGTAGAGGACCGGCTCGAGGAAGCCCGACGCCATCACCAGCCAGTAGGCCGTGCGGAGGGTCGACGCGTTGCGCTCGACGATCGATGCCGAACGACGCGCCGCGCCCTGGACCAGAACCAGTCGCGGCAGGAGCAGGGTCACCATTTCGCAAGTCCTCTCACACCACGAGCCGGCGGCCGAACTGCCGGTAGGCCAGGAGCCAGCCGAGAACGACCCAGAGGGTCAGGTAGAGCAGGTGCCCCAGGGCGGGCCAGGCCGGCGCGACGCCGAGGGTGGCGGCCCGGCTCAGGTCGACGCCGTGCCAGAGCGGCAGCACATAGGCGATCCAGCGCAGCAGCGAGGGCAGCGACTCGACCGGGAAGAAGACACCGGAGAAGAGCGACATCGGGATCATCCCGAGCCGGAAGAGGATCGCCAGGTAGCTGTCGCTGCGGACCGTCGCGGAGTAGGCGAACGTCACGGTGGCCACCGCCAGGCCGACGAGCGCCGCGATCGGCAGCGTCGCCAGCGCCCACCAGGAGTGCAGCGCGCCGAACCCGGTCGCGATCAGCAGGAACGCCCCGCAACTGGTCAGCGTGCGGAAGACGATGAAGGCCAGGTGCCCGTCGAGGATGTCGGTGACGCGCAGCGGCGCGGCCGCCTGGCCGAAGTAATAGCGCTGCCATTCGAAGCCGCCGAACACCGGCCACGCGGAGTCGCTCATCGCGACCTGAACGGCGGTCGAGGCGATCAGCCCCGGCACCATCCAGTCCAGATAGGGCACGCCCTCGACGCCGCCGGTCACATAGGCGCCGACGCCCACGCCGAAGCCGAGCATGGTCAGCAGCGGCAGCACGAACGACGAGAGCACGCTCGAGCGCCAGATCCGCCGGTAGCTGACCAGGTGGTATTCGAGGACGTAGCGGGTCATCTCAATCCACCAGGGTCCGGCCGGTGAGGAGCAGGAAGACGTCCTCGAGGCTGCTGCGGCGCACCAGCACGCTGGCCGGGCTGAGCGACCGGCCGTGCACCTCGGCGACCGCGGCGTCGCCGTCGGCGACGTAGAGCAGGATCCGGTCGGGCAGCACCTCGATCCGCTCCGCCACCGCGTCCAGCTTGTCGGCGAAGGCGTCCTGCGACTCCGCGTTGAAGCGCAGCTCGACCACCTCGCGCGTCGAATGCCGCTCGATCAGGTCGCGGGGCGAGCCCTCCGCGACGATCTTTCCGCCGTCCATCACCACCAGGCGGTCGCAGAGCTGCTCGGCCTCGTCCATGTAGTGGGTGGTGAGCACGAGCGTCACGCCCTGCCGCTTGAGCCGGAACAGCCGCTCCCAGACCAGGTGCCGGGCCTGCGGGTCGAGGCCGGTCGTCGGCTCGTCGAGCAGCACGATCTCGGGCTCGTTGACCAGGGCGCGGGCGATGGTGAGCCGGCGTTTCATGCCGCCGGAGAGCGGCTCGACCTTGCTGTCGGCCCGCTCGGTGAGCTGGACGAAGTCGAGCAGCTCCGCGGCGCGGGCCCGGGCCACCTTGCGCGGGATGCCGAAGAAGCGGGCGTAGGTGGTGAGATTCTCGGCGACGGTCAGCTCGAGGTCGAGGTTGTCGAGCTGCGGGCAGACGCCCAGCTTGGCCCGGATCCTCGGCCCGTCGCGCAGCGGGTCCATGTCGAGGATGCGCAGCGTGCCGCCGGACGGCGGGGAGACGCAGCCGATCATGCGCATCGTGGAGCTCTTGCCGGCGCCGTTGGGCCCGAGGAAGCCGAACGCCTCGCCGCGCCGCACGTCGACGTCGATGCCGTCGACCGCGGTGAAGTCACCGAAGCGTTTGACCAGCCCCCGGGCGTGGATGAGAGTCACCAGGCAGACCCTAGTGACCGGGTGCGACAGATTTTCACGCCGGTGGCGTGTTGGCCTCCCGGGCCGAGTCGACCAGCCGGTCGGTGACCTCCACGATCGGCTCCGCGTCGACGGCAGTCCTCGCGTCGTACCGGACCGCCCAGCTCAGGCCGTCGACGCCGCTGACCCGGCGGCCCACGACGCGCACGCCACCGCTCGGCGGCAGCGGGTGGTGCGACGTGTACGCCACCGAGCGGGTCACCCGCGTGCGTACCTGATCGGGCAGTTCACCGGGCTCGAGCAGCAGGAAGCCGATGACGGGCGCGTCGATGAGGACCGTGTAGCCGGGCCGTTCCGCGGCCGTCTCGGCGGGCGTGATCAGCAGCTCGCGACCGGACCAGGAGACCTTGTGGATCTCGTGCCAGCCGAGCCGGCGGCCGGGCGGCAGCCAGAGCCCCCGGTTGGTGGCCACCAGCACCTCGGTGCCCGGCTCGCCGACGTAAGCCCAGGCCAGGATCCGCTCCTCGGCCTCGAGGGGCGGGCTCAGCCCGGCTGGAATCCTTCGGCGCCGACGAAAGATACTCACAATCCACCTGCCGCCTGGTCGCGCAGTGCGCGAGCGTGCTGTTCGAGAGAGAAGAGCTCCCCGGCCAGTGCCAGGTATTCGTCGCGGTGCGCGACGGGGTTGATCCGCTGCACCTTGGACTTCAGCTCCTTGATCCGGGTGGTGACCGCGCCGACCTGCAGCCGGGCGAGCGTCACCTGGACGTACCGCAGGTCAGCCTCGCCGTCGACGTGCAGCGGCACCACCGCGAGCTCGCCGACCAGCGCCTTGCCGCCCAGGTCGTCGCAGGCGTCGCGGACGGCCTCGATCCAGCTCGCGCCGCCGGTCGCCGCGGCGGTGCCGCCCGCGGCCGCGACGGCCTTGCGGATGCCCTGCAGGACCGGATCGCCGTAGGTCTCCGGGCCCAGCGCGTCGAACATCGGGCCGGCGAGCACCGGGTGCTGCAGGGCCAGCTTCAGCGCCTCGCGCTCGACCAGCCGCTGCGGGCTGTCGGCGGCCCGGCGCGGCGCGGCCGCACCGGACGGCGACTCGGGCGCTGACGCGGACGCCACGGCCCGCTGCACCGGCTCGAGGTCCATGCCGAGGTCGCCGGCGAGCTTGCGGGCGTACTCGGGGCGCTTCTCCCGGTCTTTGATCTTGGCAACCAGCGGCGCCGCGCGGCGCATGGCCTCGACCCGGCCCTCGACGGTGTCCAGGTCGAAGCGGGACAGGGTCTGCCGCAGCGCGAAGTCGACGAGCGGCTCGCGGCTCGCGATCATGTCCCGGACCGCGAGGTCGCCCTTGGCCAGCCGCAGCTCGCAGGGGTCCATGTTGTCCGGGCTGACCGCGATGAAGGTGCGCCCGACGAAGCGCTGGTCCTCCTCGAACGCGCGCAGGGCCGCCTTCTGGCCGGCCGCGTCGCCGTCGAAGGTGTAGATGATCTCGCCGGTGAAGCTGTCGCTGTCCATCAGCAGCCGGCGCAGCACGCCGATGTGGTCGATGCCGAAGGAGGTGCCGCAGGTCGCGACGGCGGTCGGCTCCCCGGCCTCGTGGCAGGCCATCACGTCGGTGTAGCCCTCGACGATGACCGCCCGGCCCCGCTTGGCCATCTCCCGCTTGGCGTGGTCGATGCCGTAGAGGACGTGCGACTTCTTGTAGAGCGGCGACTCGGGGGTGTTCAGGTATTTCGGGCCGTCGTCGTCCTCGAACAGCTTGCGCGCGCCGAAGCCGATGACGTCGCCGGTGAGGTCGCGGATCGGCCAGAGCAGCCGGCGGCGGAAGCGGTCGATGAGCGAACCCGAGCGGGCGGGCTTGGCCAGCCCGCCGGCGGTCAGCTCCTCGGCCGTGAAGCCCTTCTGCCGCAGGTGCTTGGTGAGCGGGTCCCAGCCCTCCGGCGCGAAGCCGCAGCCGTAGCGCTCGGCGGCGGCGCGGCCGAAGCCGCGCTGGGCGAGGAACTCGCGGGCGCTGCGCGCGCCCGGCGTGGTCAGCTGGTCCTGGTAGAACTCGGCCGCCGCCGCGTGCGCGGCGATCAGCCGCTGCCGCTGGCCCGGCTGCCGGCGCGGGCCGTCGCTCTTCGGGCCGGACTCGTCGTATCGCAGCTGGATGCCGGCCTTGCCGGCCAGCCGCTCCACCGACTCGATGAAGCTCAGGTGCTCGGCGTCCATCAGGAACTTGATGGCGTCGCCACCGGCGCCGCAGCCGTGACAGAAATAGACATTTCGGGCGGGCGACACGGTGAACGACGGCGTCTTCTCGTCGTGGAAGGGGCACAGCCCCTTGAGGTTGCCGCCGCCCGCGGACCGCAGCGTCACGGTCTCGTTGATCACTTCCGCGATCGAGGTCCGGTCGCGGACCAGCGCGATGTCCTCATCCTTGACCCTGCCCGCCACCGCTACATACTGCCTCGCGCTAGCTATCGGCCGCCATGAGGGTCCGGTGCCAGGCGACCGCCGCCGGATCGGTCAGCGAGGCGACCTGGTCGATCACCACCCGCAGTCGCGCCGCGTCGTTCTCCGCGGTCTTCCACTGCTCCGCGAACATCGGGTCGAGGTGCGCGGGCGCGCGCTCGCTGAGCACCGCGACCAGCTCCGTAAGGATCTCGCGCTGCCGCTCGTACCACTGCTCGGCGGCCCGGGCGCGCATCACGTAGCGCAACGCCATGCCCTTCAGCAGCGCGCACTGGTTACGGACGGTACGCGGGACGATCAGGTCGACGTCGTAGCGCCGTAGCGGATCCGAGCCGTGCCGGCTGTTGGTGGCGCCGACCGCCGAGGAGACGAACCGCCCGGTCAGCACGCTCGTCATGCGCTTGAGGGCGACCTGGGAGCGGCGGCCGCCGTCGTAGTCGGCCGTGGCGGTCACCACCTCGTCGGCCAGCAGCAGTTCCAGCGCCTCGCCGAGCGCGTCCGGGGTCTCGTCGGAGTAGCTGGCCGCCACGTCGGCGCAGAGCTCGGCGCGCTCGCCGGCGTCGAGCAGCAGCGGCCGCAGCGAGAGGTAGCCGCCGTGCACGCCGTCCTCGACGTCGTGCACGGAGTAGGCCACGTCGTCGGCCCAGTCCATGACCTGGGCCTCGAGGCACTTGCGCTCGCCGGGCGGCGCCGTCTCGCGGATCCAGTCGAAGACCGGGCGGTCGTCGTCGTACACGCCGAACTTGCGCTGGCCGGCCCGCCGCGGCCAGGGGTACTTGCAGCTGGCGTCGAGGGAGGCGCGGGTCAGGTTGAGCCCGGCGCCGTCGACCTTGGCCTCCAGCCGGGTGAGCACCCGCAGGGTCTGGGCGTTGCCCTCGAAGCCGCCGCAGGACTCGGCGGCCCGGTGCAGGGCCGCCTCGCCGTTGTGCCCGAACGGCGGGTGGCCGATGTCGTGCGCGAGGCCCGCGACGTCCACCACGTCGGGGTCGCAGCCCAGCCGGGTGCCCATCTCGCGGGAGATCTGCGCGACCTCCAGCGAGTGCGTCAAGCGGGTACGCAGGAAGTCGTCCGACCCGGCGGTGTGCACCTGGGTCTTGGCGGCGAGCCGGCGGAACCCGGCCGAGTGCAGGACCCGGGCGCGGTCGCGCTCGAACTGGGTGCGCCCGTAGCCGCTGTCCTTGGCGGGCTCGCGCACCCAACGCAGGGCATCGCCGTCCGTCATGCCAACACCCTAAGGCGTCCGCCCGGGCCGCCGATGCGTTTGGTGTGGAGTCTGATGCGCACACCCGGTCCCGTCTCACCATCGTCGCGCGCCTGGTCCTGATGGCCGCGATCGGCGTCGCCTCGGTGGCGCTGGTCGTGGTCGCGGCGTCCTGGGGCTCGTCGCACCAGTCCGACGACGCCTCGGACATGGCCTCGGTCAGCAACGGCATGAGCAGCCAGTGGAACGCCGACATGATGCACGACGCCCTGCGCGGCGACGTGATGTCGGCGATGTTCGCGGTAACGGCGCAGCAGCGCGAGGCCTACGGCGTCGCGGAGGTGTCCGAGCACGCCGAGACGCTGCTGAGCAAGTACGACGCCGCCGCCGCGACCGCGCCCGGCCCGCTCGCCGACGACTACGCGCAGGCGCGTCCGGCCGTCGCCGCGTACGCACAGGCCGCGACGGACCTGGTCGCGCTCGCCGGGACCGACCACGCGGCGGCGGTGGCCCGGCTGCCGACGTTCCTCGAGGCCTTCGGCGCACTGGAGGAGCAGCTGGGCTCGATCGACGAGGCGATGCTGCGAGCGGTGCAGGACGCGGAGGCCGCGGGTGACGACTCGAGCCGCACCAGCGGCCTGCTCATCCTGCTCACCGGCCTCGCCGGCGCGGCGCTGACCGCCGCGGCGGCCTACCTCACCATCCGCGCGGTGCGCCGGCCGCTGCGGCTGATGCTCGCGGCCCTGCGCTCGGCGGCCGACCGCGACCTGACCGTCGAGGCCACGGTGATCCGCGGCGACGAGTTCGGCGAGATGGCCCGGGCCCTCAACGCGGCGCTGGCCGCGATCCGGACGACGGTCTCGGCGACCGCCACCAGCGTCGGAGTGCTCACCGCCGCCAGCGGCGACCTGCGCGAGCTGGCCGGCGAGCTCGACACGACGGCGGAACAGACGTCGGCGCGGGCGCGCAGCGCGGACGCCGCGGCCCATCAGGTCTCGGACTCCGTCACCGACATGATGGCCGCGACCGAGGAGCTGTCCGCGTCCAGCCGGGAGATCGCCCGGCAGACCAGCGACGCCGCCGTCACCACGGCCGCGGCCGGCGAGAGCGCGGCCTCCACCACGGCGCTGGTGAGCACGCTCAGCGAGGCGAGCCGAGAGATCGGCACCATCGTGCAGCTGATCACCAGCATCGCCGAGCAGACGAACCTGCTGGCGCTCAACGCGACGATCGAGGCCGCCCGGGCCGGCGACGCCGGCAAGGGCTTCGCGGTCGTCGCCTCCGAGGTCAAGGACCTCGCGCAGGAGACCGCGAAGGCGACAAGCGACATCACCGCCCGGATCTCGGCGATCCAGGACATGACCTCCCGTACGGCCGAGGCGATCGACGCCGTCTCCGCGGTCATCACCCGCATCGACGACGGTCAGCACACGATCGCCGCGGCCGTCGAGGAGCAGTCGGCCACGACCGAGCTCATGGCCCGCAACGTCAGCGAGGTGTCGACCGCGGCCACCGACATCAGCGACACGCTCACGCACATCTCCGCGTCCACCGGGTCCACCGCCGACAACGCGAACACGACCCGCCACTCCGCCGAGCGGGTCAGCACGGCCGCCGGCGAGATCCGGGAGCTGATCGGTCAGTTCACCTACTGACCGGGCTTGCGGGACGACAGCACGCAGAACTCGTTGCCCTCCGGGTCGGCGAGCACCACCCAGCTCACGTCGTGCTGGCCGATGTCGACGTGCCGGGCTCCCATGTCGACGAGCCGCTCGACCTCGGCCTCCTGGTCGTCCGGGCGCAGGTCGATGTGCAGGCGGTTCTTCACCGTCTTCGGGTCCGGCGCCGAACCGAACAGCAGGCCGGGCAGGTCCTCCGGGGTCCGCCGGATCTCCACCTCGTCCGGCTTCTCGTACACGATCTGGTAGCCGAGCGCCGCCGCCCACCAGCGGGCCAGCCGTGCCGGGTCCTCCGCGTCGACGACGATCTGCTCCCACTTGCTCGGCATCGGCAAACCTCCACGAGACGCCATCGAAAAGTGGCGATCATGTTACGCGCAAAAGGCCTGCGGGCTAAGGCATCGGCAACGCACCGTCGGTGCGACCCGCTCCCGCGCCGCGATCGAGACTCATAGGAAGGTCGATGCCCGTTCCTAGGAGCCACCGTGAATTCACTTCGCCGCCTGCTCGTCAACCTGGCCGAGTCCGGGCGCACCGGCGCGCTGCACATCGACGGCTCACCCGGCGGCGTGCTCTACCTGGTGGCCGGACGGCTGACCCACGCCGAGTCGCCGGCCTGCCCGGGCATCGGCGAGCGGCTGGTCGCCTGCGGGCGGCTGTCGGAGGCGGTGTGGCGTTCGGCGTACGAGTCGGGAGTGGACGGCCGGGCCGTCGGGCGGGCGCTGCTGCGCGACGGCCACCTGGGCCACCACGAGCTGGCCTGCCGGGTGGTCGCCGCCATCACCGAGGCCACCCACGTGCTGCTGCAGAGCGACGCCCCGGTGCGCTTCGTTGCGGGCGAGCGGCACTGGTTCGGCACGATCGCCGAGGTGGAGCTCGGCGGCCTCGTACCGGAGACGGCGAAGCGGTTGCTGAACCGCCCGGCGCCGCATCGGCCGCACCGGGTTTCCCGGGCCCGTAAGCCCGCCCAGGCAACGAAATGAGCACGGCGAGGATGACGCACACCTGGTGCGACCCGAGATCGCAGCGTGCCCGCAGGATGGCTCATTGTGACGGCGCGCAGGACCGGATCTGCGCGTCCCAGCACGAAGATCACCCCGGCCGACCGTGGCAAAACAGCCTCGCCGTCCCGCCAGCGGCCGGGCTTGGCGATCGGCGGGAGCATCGCTCGGCTGAGGAGAGATGTGCCCGGGGTTGAGAACTGTCTGCAAGAGGCCATGGCGATTCCTGGCGCGGTGGGGGCCAGCATCGTCGACTACACCACAGGGTTCCCGGTCGCCACGACGGGAGCAGCACCCAACGAGGACCACCAGGCCGCCGCGGCGGGCACGGCAGACGTCGTGCAGGCCGCGCAGAGCCGGTCACTGTTCGTCTCGGCGGTGCCACACGACCTGCTCGAGGACCTGATCATCACGACCGCGGGGGGCTACCACCTGCTGCGGCTCGTCCGCACCGATTTCGACAGCCGGCTGGTGCTCTACGTCTGGCTCGACCGGATCCACGGCAACCTCGCGGTGGCCCGGCGCCGCATGCAGACCCTGGCCGATGAACTCGTAGCGACCTAGCAGTGAGGAGTCAAGGTGAAGCCCTCGAAGACCGCTGCACCCGGGCGCCTGCTCACGCAGGTCGCGGGCGAGCGGCAGACGGGCGCCCTGGTCGTCGGCGGCCATCCCGGCGGCACGGTCTACCTCATCGAGGGGCAGGTGACGTACGCGGAGTCACCGGCCGCCCCGGGAGTCGGCGAGCTTTTGACGGCGTCGGGCCGGCTCGCCGCCCGGACCTGGCAGGCGGCGCTCGACGCCGGGACCTCACGGGCCCACGTCGGGCGGCTGCTGCTGGAACAGGGCCACCTGACGCAGGGGGAGCTCGAGCTGTGCGTGCTCGGCGCCACCTACGACGCCGCGTACTTCGCGCTCTCCCCCGCCTCCGCGCCGGTCGACTTCCTGGACGGCGCCACGCACTGGCTCGGCCAGGTGGTCCGCGTCGACCCGGCGGCGGTCACCCGCGAGGCCCGCCGCCGGGCCCGGCTGCTGGACGAGATCTTCCCGCACCCTGACATCGACACCGCGGCGGTGATCCCCGTCCCGCGGCCGCCGGTCGAGCGGATCACGCTCACCGCAGCCCAGTGGGAGTTGCTGGTCAGCGCCGACGGCCAGCGCACCCCGGCGGACCTGGCCCAGCTGCTGGGCCGGGCCGGGTACGCGACGATCCAGGAACTGCGCCGGCTCGCGGCGCTCGGCCTGATCGAGCGGCCACCGCACCGCGAGCACCCGAACGACAACCCCGATTTCGTACGGCTACCGCGCGCGCGAGGCACGTCGGTGGACGTACAACGGCCGTCCGTCGGCGTTTCCGACAGCCCGACCGTGCCCATCATCACGGGCGCGCGCCCGGCCTCGGGCGACCCGCCGCCGAGCGTGCTGGAGCCCGATCCGGCGACGGCGAACGGCACCGTCTACCGCCCGCCGCGGCTGGCGCGGCGCAAGCCGGGCGCCAAGCTGCCGAAGGACATCGCCGCGGACACCGAGCACACCCATCCCGGCACCGACGAGGTTCTGCTCAAACGCATACGTACGGCACTGAGAGCGCTGCGGTGACCCGCGCCCCACCGACCCGCTGACCCGGGCCTGACCAGAAAGGAGAGACCGAGGATGACGGTGGATCCGGCGGTACTGACGGAACTCGGCAAACTCCGCATCAGGGTTCCCGAGCTCTCCGGCAGTGTCCTCGCCACCGCCGACGGCATGGTGGTCGCGCACGACGCGCACGGCATCGAGCCGGACAGTCTTGCGGCCCTCGCCGCCGCCCACCTCGCCCTCGCCCGTCGGTTCGCGCACGCCGTCAACCACGGCAACCTGCGCGAGTCGGTGGTGGAGTGCGACGGCGGGTACATCACCTCGTACACCGCGGGCCCGAACGCCCTGCTGACGCTCGTCACGTCCGGCGACGCCAATCTGGCCATGGTGCACCTCGAGGCCCGCCGAACCGTCAGACGGCTCGTGAAGATCCTGGTCCTCGAGGCGCAAACACCGACCCGCACGGAGATTCCGACCCAGATGGGGCCGAGTACGCCACTGGCACGGCGCACGCCGATGGCCACCCTGCAGAACACGTTTCGCGGCCGGCAGGCCGGCTGAGCAAGCCACCACCGAAACGCCTCACCCACCATCCCGAAGACGGAGGAACCATCCCATGGCTGACATGGACACCGCGCTCAAGGAAATCATGGACATCGACGGCGCCATCGGCGTCGCGCTGGTCGACCACACGAGCGGCATGGCCCTCGGCACGGCCGGCGGCGGCAAGGAGATCGACCTGACGGTCGCCGCGGCCGGAAACACCGACGTGGTCCGGGCCAAGCTCCGGGCGATGGAGATGCTCAACATCACGGAGAAGATCGAGGACATCCTCATCACGCTGGACACGCAGTACCACATGATCCGGCCGCTCGCGAGCCGCTCCGGCAAGGGCCTGTTCCTGTACGTCGCGCTGCGCCGGGACCGTTCGAACCTCGCCATGGCCCGGCACCACCTGAAGCGCATCGAGGCCGACCTCGACGTCTGATCGGTCGGGCCACACCGGACGGGAGGGGCGGAAACGCCCTTCCCGTCTTTTGGTGGTTCAGCCGCCGCTGTTCTCCATCTCGGCGCCCTCCGGAACGGTGTCGTCGTCGCGGCTGTCCAGCCAGCCGTACGGGAGCGACACCTTGCCGGGCGCGTTGATGCGGCCGCGGGGCTGGCCCAGCGACTCGCGGGGGAACGGCTCGGAGCCGTCGAGCTGCGCCAGCAGGTCGTCCAGGACCGCCAGCGACGTCACCATCGCCAGCGAGCGGCGCAACTCGCCGCCGACCGGGAAGCCCTTCAGATACCACGCCACGTGCTTGCGGAAGTCCGCGCAGCCGTGCCGCTCGTCGCCCAGCGCGTCGACCAGCAGGTGCGCGTGCCGGGACATGATCGCCGCGACCTCGCCCAGGTTGGGCAGCTCCTGCGAGGTCCGGCCGGCGAACGCCGCCTCGAGGTCCTTGAACAGCCACGGCCGGCCCAGGCAGCCGCGGCCGACGACCACGCCGTCGACGCCGGTGTGCTCGACCATGCGGAGCGCGTCCGAGGCCTCCCAGATGTCGCCGTTGCCCAGCACCGGGACGTCGAGGGCCTGCTTGAGGGTCGCGATCGCGTCCCAGTCCGCGGTGCCCGAGTAGCGCTGTTCCGCCGTGCGGGCGTGCAGCGCGACCGCCGCGACGCCGGCCTCCTGCGCGATCAGGCCGGCCTCGACGTAGGTCAGGTGGTCGTCGTCGATGCCCTTGCGCATCTTGATCGTCAGCGGGATGCCCGCCGGCGCCGCGGCCTGGACCGCCTGCCGCACGATCCGGCCGAACAGCTTGCGCCGCCACGGCAGGGCGCTGCCGCCGCCGCGGCGGGTGACCTTGGGCACCGGGCAGCCGAAGTTGAGGTCGATGTGATCCGCCCAGCCCTCCTCGGCGACCATCCGCACGGCGGCGGCGGTCACGTCGGGGTCGACGCCGTAGAGCTGCAGGCTGCGGAACTTCTCGTCGGCCCCGAACTCGATCATCTTGAGCGTCTTGGGGATCCGCTCGACGAGTGCGCGGGTCGTGATCATCTCGCAGACGTAGACGCCACCGCCCTGCTCGCGGCAGAGCCGGCGGAACGCGACATTGGTGATGCCGGCCATCGGCGCGAGCACGACCGGCGGCCAAACCTCGTAGTCACCGAGGTTCAGCGGCGCGGCGGGAAGAGCAGGAGTCACGTCATCGAGCATGACACACCAAAAATCCGGGAAATCAAGGCTGAAGGCGAGGTCAGCAGCCGGGCAGGTGCTTGATCAAGTATTCCTCGATGCGGTCGAGGCCCACCCGCTCCTGCCTCATGGTGTCGCGGTCGCGGACCGTCACCGCGTCATCGGTGAGGGTGTCGAAGTCGACGGTGACGCAGAACGGGGTGCCGATCTCGTCCTGGCGCCGGTAGCGGCGCCCGATCGCCTGCGAGTCGTCGAACTCGACCATCCAGCGCTTGCGCAGCAGGTCCGCCAGGCCGCGGGCCTTCGGCGAGAGCTCCGGGTTGCGCGAGAGCGGCAGCACCGCGACCTTGATCGGCGCCAGCCGCGGGTCGAAGCGCATCACCGTGCGCTTGTCGACGCCGCCCTTGGTGTTCGGCGCCTCGTCCTCGTCGTAGGCCTCGAGCAGGAACGCCAGCACGGCGCGGGTCAGCCCGGCGGCGGGCTCGATGACGTACGGCACCCAGCGTTCCTGCTTCTCCTGGTCGAAGTACGACAGGTCGACGCCGGAGTGCTTGGAGTGGGTGTTCAGGTCGAAGTCGGTGCGGTTGGCGACGCCCTCGAGCTCGGCGAACTCGGTGCCGCCGAACTGGAAGCGGTACTCGATGTCGACGGTGCGCTTCGAGTAGTGCGAGAGCTTCTCCTTGGGGTGCTCGTAGAAGCGCAGGTTGTTCTCGGACAGGCCGAGGTCGCGGTACCAGTTCCAGCGCTGCTCGAGCCAGTATTCGTGCCAGGTCTCATCGGTGCCCGGCTCGACGAAGAACTCCATCTCCATCTGCTCGAACTCGCGGGTCCGGAAGATGAAGTTGCCGGGGGTGATCTCGTTGCGGAACGACTTGCCGACCTGCGCGATGCCGAACGGCGGCTTCTTGCGCGCGGCGGTCGCCACGTTGTTGTAGTTGACGAAGATGCCCTGCGCGGTCTCGGGCCGCAGGTAGTGCAGCCCGTCCGCGCTCTCGGTCGGGCCGAGGTAGGTCTTCATCAGGCCGTTGAACATCTTCGGCTCGGTGAAGGTGCCCTTGTTGCCGCAGTTGGGGCAGTTCAGCTCGCTCAGCGACGCGGGCGGCGTGCCGTGCTTGTGCTCGAACGCCTCCTCGAGGTGGTCGGCGCGGAACCGCTTGTGGCACGACTGGCACTCGGTCAGCGGGTCGACGAACGCGTCGAGGTGACCGGAGGCGGCCCAGACCTCGCGGGCGAGGATGACGGCGGAGTCCAGGCCGACGATGTCGTCGCGCTGCTGGACCATGGTGCGCCACCACTGGCGGCGCACGTTCTCCTTCAGCTCGACGCCCAGCGGACCGTAGTCCCACGCCGAGCGGCTGCCTCCGTAGATCTCGCTGGATCCGAACACCAGGCCCCGGCGCTTGGCCAGGCTGACGACGGCGTCGATGCGATCGGCGGGCATGTTCCTCCTACGCCGGCTGGTTGTCGGCGGGGATCTAGAAAGGTCGGACAAAATCAGGAGATTACTCCTCGACGCTGCACACCTCGAAGGCGCCCGTCCCGTGGTTCTGCTCCAGATAGGCAACCAGCTCGGCGGTGTCACCGTTGGTGTACGTGACGTTCACCGGCGTGGAGAGCTCCACGAATTCGACGTCGCCCACGTCGTAGGTGGCGATCTGCTCCTCGGCGGAGACCCGCCTGGTGAACTCGGACTCGTCCTCGGCCTTCCGCGCCTTTTCGCAGAGCTGGTCGTAGGCCTCCGACCACTCGCGGTCCTTCAGGGCGTGGAAGTAGTCGCCGACGACCACCTCGGCCTGCTCGCTGAGCGCGCTGCCCATGACGGTGACGAGCCCGACCGACGCGGCGACGCCGCCGCCGCAGGCCAGCACCAGCACGGTCACGCCGATGCCGAACCCCATGCCGAGGCGCCGGCCGCGCCCCTCGACCGGCGGCGCCGGGAACGGCGGAACCACGCCGGGGCCCTGCGGTGGCGGCGGTGGCTGCTGCTCCCCGATGAGGGTCATGGGTTCAGCGTACGGCTCAGCGCCACGGCTCGGCGGCCCGGTCGCTGGCCGTGGCCACGACCTCGCCGCCGGGCTGGGCACTGGCCAGCGTCTCGAACGCCGACGGCTCGTCGACCGACTCGGAGAGCAGCGGGGTCGCGTGCACCTTGACGTCGAAGCCGCCGAGCGCGCGCCGGTAGGCTCCGACGGACTCCCATTCGGTGACCAGGGTCCAGTAGGCGGGGTCGTCCAGCGCGCGGGTGAGCCGGCCGGAGAGATAGCCGGGCCGTTCCGCCAGGGCGGCGAGGGCGGCGTGCGCCCGCTCGGTGAACGAATCCTGCGTGTCGGCGGGGACGACGAAGCGGTTGAGCACCAGCATGACGTGAGCGTACGCACACCCCCGGAAGGCCGACGTGACCCCACCCAAGTCCGAGAACCTGCTGCGCCGGCTGGCGGGCGTGAACCCGACGGTGGCCTTCATCGTCGCCCTCGTGCTGCTGCTGGCCGGCCTGTTCCTGCCCGGCATCATCGGCGCCGCGCTGCTCTTCGTGCTGTGCGCGGCGATGGCGGCGCTCACCGTCACCACCTGGCCGGTGCAGTCGACGCCGGTGCGGGCGATCCGGGTCACGCTGCTGACCCTGCTGCTGGCGACGGTCATCGCGAAGATGATCTGACACCATGCGCTTTTGACAATCATTACCAATAGGGCGCACAGTTGGTGGCATGATGCAGCTCCGCCGCCGGCTCGCGGCCGTCGCCGTGGCCCTGCTGGTCGGCGCGAGCGCGGGGTGCGGTGACAAGGCGAGCGGCTTCGCGGCCGACGGCCGGCTCGACATGGTGACCGCGTTCTATCCGCTGCGGTTCCTCGGCGAGCGGATCGGCGGCGACGCGGTGGCGATCACCGAGCTGACCAAGCCGGGCGCCGAGCCGCACGACGTCGAGCTCAACCCGCGCCAGGTCGGCGAGATCAGCGACGCCGGGCTCGTCCTCTACCTCGGCGGCTTCCAGCCCGCGGTGGACGAGGCCGTGGCGCAGGAGGCGACCGGGCGGGCCCTCGACGCCGGCTCGGTGGTCAAGCTGCTCGCCGCCGGTGAGCACGGCGGGCACGCGCCGGGCGAGCGGGAGCACGCCCGGGGCGGCACCGACCCGCACGTCTGGCTGGACCCGGTGCGCTTCGCCGCCGTCGCCGACCGGCTCGCGGAGCGCCTCGCCCAGGCCGACCCGGCCCGCGCGGACGCCTACCGGTCGCGGGCCGCCGCGCTGCACGCCCAGCTCGACCGGCTCGACGCCGAATACGCGGCCCGGCTCGGGACCTGCGCGCGGCGCGAGATCGTCACCAGCCACACCGCCTTCCGGTACCTGGCCGACCGGTACGGGCTGACCGAGGTCGGCATCACCGGCGTGTCCCCCGAGTCGGAACCGTCGCCGCGGCACCTGGCGCACGTCGCGGAGCAGGCGCGGGCCACGGGCACCACCACGATCTTCTTCGAGACGCTGGTGAGCCCGAAGGTCGCCGACACCATCGCCCGCGAGGTCGGCGCGCGGACCGCCGTCCTCGACCCTCTCGAAGGGCTCACCGTGCCGGATGCGGACTACTTTTCGGTCATGCGCAGCAACCTGACCGCCCTGACCGCGGCCCTGGGGTGCACCTCATGAGCGTCGTGGAGGTGCGGCACGCCGCGGTCTCCTACGGCGGTCGCGCGGTGCTGCACGACGTCACCCTGGACGTGGCACCGGGACAGGTCGTCGCGATCCTGGGCGCCAACGGCTCCGGCAAGTCCACCCTGATCCGCACCATCCTCGGCCTGGTGCCGCTGGCGGCGGGCTCGATCGAGCTCTTCGGCACGCCACAGCGCCGGTTCCGGCAGTGGGCCCGGATCGGCTACGTCCCGCAGCGGATGGGCGCCGGCAGCGGCGTGCCGGCGACGGTCGGCGAGGTCGTCGCCTCCGGCCGCCTTGCCCGCCGGGGCATCTTCCGCCCGTCCGGCGCCGCCGACCGGGCCGCCGTCCACGCGGCGCTCGAGGACGTCGGCCTGCTCGATCGCATCGGCGACCCGGTGAGCACCCTCTCCGGCGGCCAGCAGCAGCGCACCCTCATCGCCCGCGCCCTGGCCGGGCGGCCCGACCTGCTGGTGCTCGACGAGCCGACGGCCGGCGTCGACGCGGCCAGCCAGGACGCGTTCGCCGCGGCGCTGCGCCACTTCGGCGGCGCCGGCGGCACGATCCTGCTGGTCGCGCACGAGCTCGGCCCGATCGAGCCGCTTGTCGACCGGGCCGTCGTGGTCCACGACGGCCGGATCGCCTACGAGGGTGCGGTGCCCGAGCCCGCCGGCCACCACGCTCAGCCCGGCCACGACCACGTCCACCCGCACGCCGAGGCCGAACGACCCGCGATCTGCGTGGCACCCACCGATCGGATGCCCACCCGCTGATGCCCGTCCAACCGCCCCGCCGCCGCCCCTGAGGGGACTGAAGACCCATCGACCTTTACCAGTACGAGTTCATGGTCCGAGCCCTCGTCGGCGCGCTGATCATCGGTCTGGTCGCGCCCGCGCTCGGCATCTACCTGGTGCAGCGGCGGCTGTCGCTGATCGGCGACGGCATCGGGCACGTGGCGCTGACCGGCGTCGGCGTCGGGCTGCTGCTGCAGCAGTCACCCGTGCTCACCGCCGTGATCGTCTCGGTGGTCGGCGCGATCGGCGTCGAGCTGGTGCGCGAGCGCGGCCGCACCTCCGGCGACCTGGCCCTGGCCCTGCTCTTCTACGGCGGCATCGCGGGCGGCGTGGTGCTGGTCGGGCTCTCCGACAACAGCAGCAACGCCAACCTGATGCAGTTCCTCTTCGGCTCGCTGACCACCACGTCGCAAGAGGACCTGACGGTCATCGCGGTGCTCGGCGTCGCCGTGCTGATCGCGATGCTCGGGCTGCGGCAGGCGCTGTTCGCGGTCTGCAACGACGAGGAGTACGCGCGCGTCTCGGGGCTTCCCGTGCGTACGCTCAATCTGCTGATGGCCGTGACCACGGCCGTGACCGTCACGATCGCCATGCGCACCGTCGGGCTGCTGCTGGTCAGCGCCCTGATGGTGATCCCGGTCGCCGCCGCCCAGCAGGTCACCCGCGGCTTTCGCAGCACGATGGCCGCGGCCATGCTGATCGGGGTCGGCGCGGCCGCCGCGGGCATCACGCTGGCCGGCGAGGTGAACACCGCGCCCGGCGCCACGATCGTCATCCTGGCCATCGCGGTCTTCGTCGCGCTCACCGTCGGCAGCGCCACCTGGCGGGTGCTGCGCCGGCGGTCCGGACCGGCGCGGGCCGGGGCGGACGCGGAGCCGCCGGACGTCGTTCTTCAGGCGGGGTCCCGATGAGCAGTAACGTTGCCCCGGTGACGACGAGCGGCTACGAGGCCTACGAGGCGGCCGGCGAGCTGCTCCGCGCGCTCTCCGCGCCGATCCGGGTCGCGATCGTCGCGGAGCTCGGCGCCGGGGAACGCTGCGTGCACGAACTGGTCGAGAAGCTGGGCGCGCCGCAGCCGCTGGTCTCCCAGCACCTGCGGGTTCTGCGCGGCGCCGGCGTGGTGCGCAGTGCACGCCGGGGCCGGGAGATCGCATACTCACTCGTGGACGAACACGTCGCACACATCGTCGCCGACGCGGTGAGCCACGCGAGGGAGGGAAGCCGGTCATGACCGACTGCACCGAGCGCAGCGAGGGCCAGGAGGGCATGACGAAGGAGGTGGAGTCATGATCGAACGGGGTGAGGGCGTCCTCGATGAGGGGACCGTCGTCCGGAACACCAAGCAGCGGACCGCGGTCAGCGCGGCCCTTGCCGAGGCCGAGGGGTTCAACAGCGCCCAGGATCTGCACGCGATGCTGCGCAGCCGGGGCGAGCGGGTCGGCCTGACCACCGTCTACCGCACGCTGCAGGGCCTCGCCGACGCCGGCGAGATCGACGTGATGCGCCCGCCCGGCGGCGAGCACCTCTACCGCCGGTGCAGCCAGGGCCACCACCACCATCTGGTCTGCCGGTCCTGCGGCCGGGCCGTCGAGGTGGAGGGGCCGGCCGTCGAGGCCTGGGCCGAGAAGGTCGCCGGCAAGCACGGCTTCGCCGACGTCTCGCACACGATGGAGATCTTCGGAACCTGCCCGGAGTGCGCGGGCAAGCGTTCCTAGCCTCGCCGTGGGACGCTGACCCGCGTGAAGATGTACGCCGACCGGCTGCCCACCGCCCTCCGTCAGCTCCTCACCGACCTGCTCGTCGTCTTCTGGATCTACGCCTGGATCCGGGCCGGGATCTGGATCAACGACCTGGTGGAGAAGCTCGGCGTGCCGGGCGCGAAGCTGCAGGAGGCCGGCACCGGCATCGCCGGCAACCTGGGCGACATCTCGGGCAAGGTCGGCCGGGTCCCGCTGGTCGGCGACCAGCTGACCGCGCCGTTCACCAAGGCCGCGAACGCCGCCAACGCGCTCGCCGAGGCCGGCCGCCAGCAGCAGGACATGGCGGACAACCTGGCGCTTGTCGTCTCCGTGGCGATCATCGCGGGGCCGCTGGCGCTGGTGCTCTTCATCTGGCTGCCGCTGCGGCTGCGCTGGATGCGCCGGGCCGGGGTGGCCTGCCGGGTCCGCGACGAGCCGGCCGGGCAGGACCTGCTGGCGCTGCGGGCGCTGGCCTCCCGGCCGCTGAACGAGCTGACGAAGCTGGGTCCGGACATCGCGCAGTCGTGGCGCAACGGCGACGCGGCGGCGGTGCAGGCGCTGGCGGCGCTCGAGCTCAAGGACATGGGGCTCAAGCCTGCGAAGGCTCGTTAGGCTCCGCCTTCTGCCCCCGGTAGGCCTCGTTGACCTCGTCGAACTCGTCGTCCATCCAGGTGCGCTTGGCGAACGGGATCGCCGCCCAGAACGTCAGGAAGTACGACGCGGTGATCGCCGCCAGCAGGCTCGCGGCCCAGATGTTCATCAGGTAGTCGGCGATCAGCAGGACGCTGCTGACCATCGAGACCAGCAGCAGGGCGAGGCCGCCGGTGGCCATCCGGTGCGCGTAGCGCACCAGTTCCGGCTTGCGGCCCCGGCGGAACAGCGCCCGGTGGAAGGCCACCGGCGAAATGATCATCGCGGCGGCGAACGCGGCCGCCATCAGCGCCACGATGTAGGTGTTCTTCTGGAACTCCGTTGTCGACGGGAAGCCGCTGCTGAACGGCAGGGTCAGCAGGAACGCGAAGAGGATCTGCACGCCCGTCTGAGTCACCCGCAGCTCCTGCAGCAGGTCCCCGAAGTTGCGGTTCCAGCGCTGCCGCTCGGACTCGTGACTGGTCGGTCGCTGATCCGCAGCCATCGAGCCTCCTTGAGATGACGCAGGAGACTCCCGGCCGGAGCGGCGTCAGACGCCGATGCGAGCCAGAGTCACGTCGGCCAGCGCCTGCGGCGCCTCCTCCGGCACCCAGTGGCCGATCCCCCGCAGGGTGACGAACCGGTAATCTGCCGCGACCCAGGTGGCGGTGGCCAGCGCCGCCGGCCTGCCGACGGCCGGGTCGCCGTCGCTCCAAACATACGTGGTCGGCACTGTGATCTTGCGAACCTTCGCCAGCTTACCCGGGGTGATCGCGCGGTACCAGTTCAAGGCGCCGGTCAGCCGGCCGGGGTCCTGCATCGCGGTCGCGTACTGGCCGGCGCGGGCGCCGATGGGTCGCATCATCCGGCGCAGCATGCTCGCGTTGCCGGCGAGCAGCAGCCGCTCGGCCATCCTGGACCGGAACACACCCATGTAGGCGAACCGCAGCTTCTGCGACGGCTGGTTGTGCAGGGCGATGCCGAGCCCGCGCGGGTGCGGCACCGAGACGGCCGTGAGCGTGCTGACCCGCTCGGGATGCAGGTCGGCCAGCAGCCAGCCGACCTGCGCACCCCAGTCGTGGCCGACGACGTGCGCCTTCTCGACGCCGAGCGCGTCGAGCACCGCGATCGCGTCGGCGGCCGGCTCGTCGAGGCGGTAGTCGGCGACCGCGGTCGGCCGGGCGCCGGGCGAATAGCCGCGCTGGTCCAGGGCGTACGTGCGTAACCCGGCGGCGTGCAGCCTCGGGAGGATAAGATCGAACTCGCGGTGATCCTGCGGGAAGCCGTGCAGCAGAAGGACCGGCGGGCCGTCGACCGGGCCACCCTCGTACACGTCGAAGGTGAGCCCCCTCGCCTTGATCTGCATGTGACGCCTCCTACGCTGTCCCGTACGGCCGTACGGTGTTAGCGTCATCGAAACACATGCAATGAGGTCTGTTCTCGAACGGGCCTCACCGACAGGGGAGCGCACAGCGCTGAGAGTGCGGGTGACACCGCAGACCCTAGAACCTGATCTGGGTAATGCCAGCGCAGGGAGCTCGGTCTTTCTCAAGCCGCGCCGTGCCCGGGAGCACCCGGGCGGGGTGTCGCGTCTCCTCCCGGTACGAGCTGGGAGGCACGAATGAATTACCGCTGGCGCACGGTCGACATCATCGTCGCATCGATCATCGCCGTCACCTTCGGCGTGATCTTCTGGGCCTGGAACCTGGTCTGGAGCGCCACCGCAGGCGCGTTCGCCTTCTTCCCGCCCGCGCAGGCGCTGCTCTACGGCGTCTGGCTGATGCCGGCGGTGCTGGCCGGGCTGATCATCCGCAAGCCGGGCGCCGCGCTCTACACCGAGACGGTCGCGGCCGTCATCTCCGCGCTGCTGGGTTCCTCCTGGGGCGTCATCATCATCCTGCAGGGCCTCGCGCAGGGAATCGGCGCGGAGCTGGCGTTCGGCATCCTGCTGTACCGCTCGTGGAAGCTTCCGGCGGCGCTGCTGGCCGGCCTGCTGACCGGGTTCAGCGCGGCGGTGTTCGACTTCTTCTACTGGAACGCGGCCGCCGACCTGTGGGACTACCGGATCCCGTACGCGGTGATCACGATGGTCAGCAGCACGATCATCGCGGGCGCCGGATCCTGGGCGCTGGCCCGGGCGCTGGCACCGACCGGCGTGCTCGACCGTTTCGCCGCGGGCCGCGACCGAGCCCTGGTCTAGCCCGTGCCCGAGGTCGTGCTGCGCGGTTTCGGCTGGCGCCACGCCGGGCGCCGGGCCTGGGCCGTGCGCGGCGTCGACCTGCGCATCTCGCACGGCGAGCGGGTGCTCCTGCTGGGACCCTCCGGGGCCGGCAAGAGCACCCTGCTCGCCGCGCTGGCCGGCCTGCTGCCCGAGGACTCCGGCGAGTCCGAGGGCACCGTCGAGATCGACGGGCTGGAGCCGGTCAAGGCCCGCGAACGGGTCGGCATCGTCTTCCAGGACCCGCAGACCCAGCTCGTGATGGCCCGCTGCGGCGACGACGTGGCGTTCGGGCTGGAGAACCGGGGCGTGCCCGCGGAGGAGATCTGGCCGCGGGTGTCCGAGGCGCTCGATCGCGTCGGATTCCCGTACCCGATCGGCAGGAGGACCGCCGCCCTGTCCGGCGGCGAGCAGCAGCGCCTGGCCCTCGCCGGGGTCCTCGCGCCGCGGCCGGGCCTGCTGCTGCTGGACGAGCCGACCGCGAACCTCGACCCCGCGGGCGGCGCGCTGATCCGCTCGGCGATCGCCCGGTCACACGACCCGGACACCACGCTGATCCTGGTCGAGCACCGGATCGCCGAGGCGCTCACCCTGGTCGACCGGGTGGTCGTCCTGGAGCCCGGCGGCGGCGTCCGCGCCGACGGCACGCCGACGGCGGTCTTCTCGCTCCTCGGTGATCAGCTCGCCGAGCAGGGCGTCTGGGTGCCGGGCCGGCCCCTGCCGACCCACCGGGCCGTCGCACCCCCGGCCGATCCCCTGGTACGCGCGGAGCACGTCACCGTCCGGCACCGGCTCCCGGCGACCACCATCTGCGCACGGGCCGGCGAGGCGCTCGCCGTGACCGGCCCGAACGGCGCCGGCAAGTCCACCCTGGCCCTGCTGCTCGGCGGGCTGCTCGCACCCACCTCGGGCTCGGTCGACGCGGCGCCGGGCGGCGCCCCGCACAAATGGCGGGCGGCGGCGCTCACCCAGCGCATCGGATCCGTCTTCCAGTCGCCGGAACACCAGTTCGTCACGTCCCGGGTCGCCGACGAGCTCGCCCTCGGCCCCCGGCAACTGGGCCGGACGGACGTCTCCGCCACAGTGGACGAACTGCTCGATCGGCTGCGGCTGACGAAGCTGGCCGGCGCGAATCCCTACACCCTCTCCGGCGGCGAGGCCCGGCGGCTCAGCGTCGCGACGGCCCTGGCCACCGCGCCCCGGCTGCTCGTACTCGACGAACCCACCTTCGGCCAGGACCGGCGCACCTGGATCGAGCTGGTCGAATTGCTGGCCCGGCTGCGCGACGACGGGTGCGGCATCGTCGCGGTCACCCACGACGAGGACTTCGTGACCGCCCTCGCCGACCGCACTGTCGTCCTGGGCCGGCCCGGATGACCCTCGTCCTGGAACCGGTCGCCGACGCCACCGCTCCCCTGGCCCGGCGCAACCCGGTCGCCAAGCTCGGCGCGGCGCTGCTGTTCTCGCTGCCGCTGGCGGCGACCCTCGACCCGCTGACCCCCGCCCTCGCGCTCGTCATCGAGCTGGCGCTGCTGCCGTTCTTCGGCGTCCGCTACCGGGTGCTGGCCCGGCGGTCCTGGCCGCTCACCCTGGCCGCCGCGGGCATCCTGGTGACGATGGTGCTGTTCGCGGCCGACCGCACCGGGGCGCCGCTGTTCTCGCTGGGGCCGTTCGACATCACCACCGGCGTGGTCGCGACCGCGCTGGGCCTGGTGCTGCGGCTCTTCGCGGTCGCGCTGCCGGGCATCATCGTCTTCGCCACCACCGACCCGACCGATCTCGCCGACGCCCTGGTGCAGAACGCGAAGGCACCCGCCCGCTTCGCGATCGGCGCGCTCGCGGCCTTCCGGATTGTCCCGCTGCTGGGCGAGGAGTGGCAGATGCTCGCCCTGGCCCGCCGGGCCCGCGGCATCGACGCCGGCCGCAACCCGCTCGCGCGGCTGCGGCTGTTCGGATCCACCGCCTTCGCCCTGCTGGTGGGCGCCCTGCGCCGCGGCGCCCGGCTGGCACTGGCGATGGACGCCCGCGGCTTCGACTCCGGCATCCCCCGCACCTGCGCCCGCCGCCAGGTCTTCGGCCGCGCGGACGCGGCGCTGATGATCGGCGCGGCCGCGCTCTCGGCGGCGATCCTGACGATCAGCATCCAGGCCGGCCTCTTCCGCCCGATCATCGGCTGAGACCCGCCCGGGCTACCGGCCGCGGATGGACCGCAGGAGGCTCTCGGGGAACAGCTCCTCGCGCTCCAGCGGATCGGCGCGATCCGCCCAGCGGCTCCAGACGGTTTCGCAGGTGCGGCACCAGAACGGCATCCTGCAGACCCGCTTCTGGTCCTCCTGGCGACGGCAGAGCAGAAAACCGAGCGACCTCAAGTCCCCATCGCAACCCGGGCACCTGTCGTCCTGCCACACCGAGTCCGCCATCCCGCCAGCATGGCCCGCCGGCGGCCATCCGTCCACGTGGCCTCCGCCGTCGTGCAGGCGGTAGTTCATCGGGTTACCAGGCCGGACTCCCAGGCCCAGGCAGCGATCCCGACGCGGTTGAGTCCGCCGAGCTTGGTGGACAGGTGGGTCACATGGGTCTTCACGGTGCCGGCCGAGATGAACAGTTCGGCGCCGATCTGTTCGTTGCTCAGCCCGCGGGCGAGCAGCCGGGCCACGTCCCGCTCGCGTTCGGTGAGTGGCGGTTCGGGACTTCGGGTGGCGCGGCCGGTGGTGAGCCCGGCCAGCAGCCGAACGGTGACCTCCGGGCTGATGAGGGTGGTGCCGGCCAGCGCGGCGCGGACGGCCTCGACGAGCAGCCCCGGGGCGGAGGCCTTGAGCAGGAAACCGCTGGCGCCGTCGCGCAGCGCGCGGGTGACGTACTCGTCGTCATGGAACGTGGTGACCACGACGACCTTCGTGGGCAGCGATGGTGTGGCGACGATGCGCCGGGTCAGTTCGAGGCCGTCGATGCCCGGCATGCGAATGTCGGCGAGCAGGATCGTCGGCCGCAGCCGCCGGACCAGCGCCCACGCGGAGTCGCCGTCGGCGGCCTCGCCGACCACGTGGTAGCCGCGCTGTGCGGCGAGGACCATCCGGAAGCCGTGGCGGATCATCTCGTGGTCGTCGGCGATCACCACGGTGGTCACGGCTTCGGCCTTCGGAGTCAGTCCAGGGGCAACGATGCGGCGACCCTCCATTGTGATCCGGCGGCTCCGGCGTTCAGTTCGCCGCCGAGCGATCGCACCCGCTCGTCCAGAGCGGCCAGCCCGGTCGCTGCGGCCGCGCCCCGGGCCGGCTTCGGGTGTGGCCGCAGCTCGTTGACGACCACGATGTGCAGCTGCCGTTCGTCCCGGCTGATGCGGACCTGGACCTCGGTGTCGTGCGGGGCGTGCCGTCCGGCGTTGGTCAGCGCCTCGGTGATCACGCGATGGGCGGTGTCCTGCACCACCGCGGGTATGTCGGCTTCATCGTCCGCGGCGGTCGTCAAGGTCACCGGCATGGGATTGTTCGCGGTGAGCTCCGGCACGTCCGCGAGCCGGTACCGCGGCCGGGCCGCGGCATCGATCCGGAGCAGAGCGATGCTCCGGTCCAGCCGCCGGAGGGCGCGCGCCGCGGCCTGTTCGATCTGCCCCAATGCCGGCCGCACGTCGGGCCCGGGTGCGAGCCGCATCGACTGTGCCATGACGGCGATGGCGGCGACGTCGTGTGCCACGTAGTCGTGCAGATCGGCGGCGAGCAGGTGGCGTTGCTCCGACCGCGCCCGGTGCACCGCCTCGGCCGCGGCCCGGGCACGGCCGTCGAGGTGGCGGCCGAGCAGGATCGCCGACCCGACCACGGAAGCGCCGAGGCCTGCGAGGAAGAGCTGCTGCGGTAGCGGGGAGCCGGGCAGGAGCCGCAGCGACACCGCGGCGCCCGGGACGAGGAGGAACAGCCCACTCAATCGTCCCGGGTACGCCGGCCGGCCGGCGAGCACCGCAAGCCCGGCGACCTCGATGGTGGTCCAGAACAGCACCCGGTCGCCGTCGGCCCGGACGTCGACGAAGCTGTAGCCGAACGTGCGCCAGGCCCAGACGCTCGCGGCGAGTGAGACCCCGGCCGCGACGATGCCCAGCGGCAACCGCCAGGTGATCAGCGACCGGGCCAGGGCGGCGGCGAGAACGACCGCGGTTGCCGAGAGGCGCAGCTGCACGGGCGTGCCGTACCAGGATGCCAGCACGCACACGACACCCACCGGAACCCAGATGAGCCGCCCCATGCCCGCCAGCATGTCACGGCGCCACCGGCTGGACGGTCACGCCGGGCTCCGGTAAGGACGGCACGGGTGGCACGTTACGGAGCCGAACGTCGAAGAAGGCGACGAGGTAGCGCCGGACCGTCCGATAGGCCAGCGGCTGCACTTCGCCGACATCCTGCCGGACCCGCGCCGCGGTCGCCGGATAACGCGCGGCCACCTGGGCGAGGATCACCCCGTCGTCGGTGAAGGCACGGGCCGTCGCGCCCGGCACGCTCACGGTCGCCCGCCGGGCCGGGCCGGAGTCCGGCTCGTCGCCGATCACCAGCGCCGGCGGATCCGCCGGGCCCGCTCTCGCGTACGGCGCCACCCCGATCGATGCCATCGCGGAGACGCCGGGAAGTGCGGCCAGCGCCGCGAGCGTCCCCCGGCTGGTGCCGGCCCAGCCGAAAAGACCGACGCGCCGGAGGTCCACGGTGGCACGCAACTCGGGGTCGAGCCGGTCGAGGCGACGCAGAACGGAACCGATGTCCGCAGCTCGTGCCGCGTCCGCGGCGGCGCGGTTCGGTGTCCGGGTGGCGCCGGACGGCCGGATCACCCTTCGGGTGGGAAACAGCTCCACGACGGGGGCGTCGTACGGGTGGTCGACGGTGACCACCGCATAGCCGTGGCTGGCCAGCTCCTCGGCGATGCCGCCGTACGCGGTCCGCATCACGCCGGGCGGCGCCGACCCGATCAGGACCGGGAACGAACCGGCCGCGGGTGGCGCCCATTCGTGGGCGTGGGTGCGAAACATCCAGTTGACGTCGTCGGGCCGCAATCCGAGCCGCCGCTCCTCGCCGGGTGCCCAGGCCAGGCTGCCCAGTTCGGTCATGTCCTGAGCGACCGCGTAGTACGCCAGCGGCGTCCGCCCCGCCGCGGCGGGATAGTGCACGTCGAGCATCACCGTCCGGTGCTCGTCCGGCCGCCACGGATCCGATCGGGCGGTGTCCGTCAGAAGCATCCGCCGGACCCCGACGTCGTACGGGCCGGTAGGTGCGGGCAGCACGGGGCTGAACGTCTGCCGGCGGCCGCCGGTCTCACCGAACCGCGGCAGCAGCAGCATCATGGCGCCGGCCAGGAGCAGCCCGGCGAGCGCCGAAACCAGGAGTCGTCTTCGCACCGGTTCATGCTGCGGGCCGCCACCGGCAACGCACATCTCCCGGGCGGGAGAGCACCGGCACGCCATCGCGGCGGAACTCCCCCGCCGGGGAGACGACCGGCGACCGAGGACATCGGACACTGCCGTCATGAGAGCATCACGAGCGGCCGGTGCCGTCTGGGGCTGGGCCGTCTTCCTCGCCGCGATGGGCGTCTACTGGACCCTCGGCGGTGCCGGCTATCCGTTCGGCCGCAACGATGTCGACGGACCCGCCTACACGTCGCTGTTCAGCGGCGTCGAGCGCGGCGTGGGCGGCCCCGCCATCGCCATCGCGGGTGTCGTGGCCGGGCTCATGGCCGTGCACCTGCAGAAGGCGCCTCGCGGACCACGGCATCGTGCCGTGGTGCTCGGTGCGGCCACCGTCCTGGCGCTCGGGCTGGTCGGCGTGGTGGCCGACGGCCGGATGATCCTGCTGCTGCCGCCGCTGGGTCTCTTCCCGATCGCCTGGCTCGCCGCGGACTGGCCCACCGTCTTCCAGGCCGGGCTGGTTGCCGGCGCCGCGACGCTCCTGCCGGCCTGCGTCGGCTACGCCCGCCGGACTCGCGACCCGGGCGGGCGGGCCCGCCGACACCCGGGACGCTGGATCCGGATCGGCACGGTGGCCACGTTCGTGGCGGCGGCCTGCCCCGTGCCGTACGCGATGATCCGGCTGGCCTGGTCGCGCGGCTGGAGCGTCGGCGCACCGGAGCCGTTCGTAGCCTCGCTGCTGCGCAACCAACCGGAGAATGCGCTCATCGAGCCCGTCCTGGCATCGTTCGCGCTCGGCGGTGCCACCCTCACCCTCGGCCTGCTGTGCCGGTGGGGCCGGATCTTTCCCCGCTGGATTCCGAGGCTGCGGGGCAGGGCCGTACCGCTGTGGTTTCCGCTCGGGCTTGGCGGGTCGGCCGCCATCGGCATCCTCGGCTTCGGTCGCGGCCTGCTGTTGACCCAGCTCGGATACCGGCCACCGGGGCAGCTCGACACGTTCCAGCTCTGGGGTCAGCCGATCCACGACCCCGCCTACTGGGGCGCCGGCGGCCTCGGCTGGATCTTCTTCCCGCTGTGGTCCATCAGTCTCGGTCTGGCCCTCACCGGCTACTACCTCCGCCGTCGGTCACCCGCGTTCCATGGAGCCGGGTTGTCCTAGTGGCTTCCGGCGCCCCTGCGCGGCACCGTCCGGAGCCGGCAAGGCCTCGGTGCCGGCCGGAAGGTGCAGGGACCCCAGCAGGTCGAGCGCGCCGGGAGGCGCAGCAGCGAGACAGCGAGACGTTCATCGGCCGGCCGCCCTGTCAGGATGGTGGCATGCTTGTTGCCTTCTCCATCACCCCGCTCGGCGCGGGTGAGTCCGTCGGTGACCTGGTGGCCGAGGCCGTCCGGGTCGTGCGGGCCTCCGGGTTGCCCAATCGCACCGACGCCATGTTCACCACCGTCGAGGGCGAGTGGGACGAGGTCATGGCCGTCGTCAAGCAGGCGGTCGACGCCGTGGCCGCCCACGCGCCACGGGTGAGCGTCTCGCTCAAGGCCGACATCCGGCCCGGCGTCACCGACGCGCTGCACGCCAAGGTCGAGCACGTCGAACGGCGGCTGGCGCAGCGGTGAGAAGCCTGATCATGTGGGACATCGACTACACCCTGCTGCGCGGCGGAGGGGTGGCCGCGCAGGCCTGGCGGGCCGCGTTCACGGAGGTCACCGGGGTCGCGTGGCGGGCGACGCCGAGCTTCGGCGGCCGGACCGACCTCGACATCTGCGCCGAGGTCTTCGCCACGCACGGCGTCACCGACTGCACGCCCGAGCGGTTCTTCGCCCGCTATGTCGAGCAGGTGCACGTCTCGCGGCATCTCTTCGCCGAGCAGGGCGCGCTGCTGCCGGGCGTGCGGGGCGTGCTCGACCAGCTGAGCGCGCGCGACGACGTGGTGCAGACGCTGGTCACCGGGAACGTGCCGCAGGTCGCCGCCGCCAAGGTCGCCGCGTTCGATCTCGGCGCGGCGTTCGATGCCGAGATCGGCGGTTACGGCACCGACGACAGCGTGCGCGCCGCGCTGGTGCGGCGGTGCCTGGAGCGGGCCGAGGCCAAGTACGGCGAGCGGTTCCGGGCCGTGGTGATCGGCGACACCGCCTACGACGTGAGGGCCGCGCTGGCCAACGACGCCTTCGCCGTGGGGGTGGCCACCGGGTCGGCCAGCATGGCCGAGCTGGTGCTGGCCGGCGCGCACGCCGTGCTGCCCGATCTCTCCGACGTGGACGCCGCGGTCGCGGTCATCACGGCCTGAGCCCGCGGCGGTCGCTCAGCTCGGTGCGACGGGGTTGGGTATCGCCCCGCCGAAGCGGCGGTCGCGCCGGGCGTAGAGCTCGCACGCATACCAGAGGTGGCGGCGGTCGAAGTCGGGCCACAGCGTGTCGAGGAAGACCAGCTCCGCGTAGGCCGACTGCCAGAGCAGGAAGTTGGAGGTGCGCTCCTCGCCGGAGGGGCGCAGGAACATGTCCACCTCGGGGATCTCCGGGTGGTACAGGTATTTCGCGATCGTCTTCTCGTTGATCTTGTCGGCCTTGAGCCGGCCCGCCACCACGTCGCGGGCGATCGCCGCCGCCGCGTCCGCGATCTCGGCCTGGCCGCCGTAGTTGACGCAGAACTGCAGGGTCAGCTTGGAGTTGCCCTTGGACATCTCCTCCGCCGTCTGCAGCTCGGAGATCACGCTTTTCCAGAGCCGGCCCGCGCGGCCCGACCACACCACCCGGACGCCCAGGTCGACCAGCTCGTCGCGGCGGCGGCGGATCACGTCGCGGTTGAAGCCCATCAGGAAGCGGACCTCCTCCGGGGAGCGCTTCCAGTTCTCCGTCGAGAACGCGTAGGCCGAGAGGTAGGGGATGCCGAGCTCGATGGCGCCCTCGACGGTGTCGAAGAGCGAATACTCCCCCTGCTCGTGACCCTTGGTGCGGGACAGCCCCCGGTCCTTGGCCCAGCGACCGTTGCCGTCCATCACCACCGCGACGTGCTTCGGAATCGCGGCCGCCGGCAGCGCCGGCGGGCGGGCTCCGGAGGGGTGCGGAGTGGGCGGACGTGTCACGAGGTGCTCTCCCGTCGATCGACAAGCGGCAGCGCGCGCAGGTTGCGCTCCATGTGCCACTGCAGGTGTGCTGCCACCAGGCCGCTGCACTCGCGGCGGACCGGTGGCTCGGTGGCGTCGGCGACCTGCCAGTCGCCGCTGGTCAGGGCTGCCATCAGGGCGATCGTCGCGGGCGCCGGGTGCGCCGCGCCGGGCGGGCGGCAGTCGGGGCAGACCGAGCCGCCCGCGGGCACCGAGAACGCGCCGTGCTGCCCGGGGGTGCCGCAGACCGCGCACTCGGCCAGCGCGGGCGCCCAGCCCGCGAAACTCATCCCGCGCAGCAGGTAGGCGTCCAGGACCAGGCTGCTGGCGTGCTCGGCCGCGGCGAGGGCCTTGAGCGCGCCGAGGGTGAGCTGGAACAGCCGCAGCGCCGGCTCCCGCTCGACCGGGGAGAGCCGCTCGGCGGTCTCCGCGATGGCGCTGGCCGCGGTGTAGCGCGGGTAGTCACCGAGGAACCTCTTGCCGAACAGCGTCACGGCCTCGACCTGGCTGACCGAGTAGAGGCTGCTGCCGACCCCCTCGGGCGAGCCGGCGAGCTGCAGGTCGATGTGGCCGAACGGCTCGAGCCGGGCGCCGAAGCGGGACGTAGTGCGCCGCACCCCGCGGGCCACCGCGCGCAGCCGACCGTGACGGCGGGTGAGAACGGTGATGATCCGGTCGCTTTCGCCCAGCTTCTGCACACGCAGGACCACCGCGTCGTCGCGGTAGAGCTGGCGGCGGTATCCGGCGGGCACGGACGCCATTCTGCCCCCTGGGTACGACAGACCCTGACCCGGATCTCAGGGTCTTCTCCGGGCTGCCTCAGTGGGAGGACCGATAGCGCCCGGACGGGGAGGCGCCCTAGCGTCACAGGCATGACCCCGACTCTCGCCCGGCGCGCCGGCGCCGTCACCCTGATCGCCGCGAGCGCGGCCGCCCTGGCCGGCTGCGGCGGCGGGATCGGCGCGCGGCTGACCTACGACGACACCGAGAAGGTGAAGGTCTCCGAGATCGTCCTGGACGGCGGCAGAGGAAACGTCACCGTGACGACCGCCGCGATCGCGGAGACCCGGATCAAGCGGGTCATCCGCACCGGCGGCGAGGACGACCCGCAGGACTCGTATCGGCTGGACGGGACGGTGCTGAGCATCGACACCCGCTGCGGGCACCAGTGCAACGTCTCCTACGAGATCCAGGCCCCCACCGGGGTGCGCGTGCACGGCAAGCTCGGCTCCGGCGACATCAGCCTGACCGAGGTCGGCTCCGCGGACGTCACGGTGGGCTCGGGCAACGTCGAGGTGGACCGGGCGAGCGGCGCGGTGTCGGTCAAGTCGGGCTCGGGCGACATCACCGTCAACGACCTGCACGGCGCGGTCACGCTGGTGGCCGGCTCCGGCAACCTCGAGGCGCGCGGGCTCACCGGCGGCGCGGCGGTCCGGGTGCAGGCCTCGTCCGGCGACGTCGACGTCGCGCTGGCCGAGGCCGGCCCGGTGACGGCGCGGACCGGCAGCGGAAACGTGGACCTGGCGGTGCCGGACGGCGCGTACCAGGTGAAGACGCACACCGGTTCGGGCGACGCCGAGCTGATCGGCGTGGCCAACGACCCGAGCGCGAAGAACCTGCTGGACGTGCAGACCGGCAGCGGCGACGTGACGATCACCTCCGTTCCGGTGGCATAGCCTCCTCGACCGAGCGAATGTCGGCCGGGTCCCGCTCACGCCGCGACAGCCAGACGAACGGCAGCGCGAGCGCGGACAGCCCGGCCGACAGCACGTACGAGAACGGGTAGCCCCAGATGTCGGCGGCGCGGCCCAGCAGGGGCTGGCTCACCACCCCGCCGGCGGAGGCCATCAGCGAGTCGAGGGACAGCACGGTCGCACGCTGCTGCGACGGGATCATGCCGTTCAGGTACGCCTGCCGCACGGGCTCCGCCGCCGCACCGAGCAGCCCCCAGAGCACGACCAGCACCAGCACCGCCCAGAAGTTCGGGATCAGCCCGATCAGCAGCACCACGACCACGCTCGGCCCGAGGGTGACGAGCAGCATCGAGGTACGCCGGATGAAGACCCGCCCCAGGTACGGCGTGACCAGCCCGCCGACGATCCGCGCCGCCGCCAGCAGCGCCGCCGCCAGCCCGGCGATCCCGTACGCGGTGCTGTCGCCCCACAACTCGAGCAGGTACGGCTGGAGCGCGTACGCGACGTAGATCGTGACGCCGCCGGTGAACGGCGCGGCGAGCATGAGCCAGCGCACCGGCCGGACCCGCAGCCCGAACCGCACCGAGTTCCCGGCGATCCGGCCGATCTCCGCGCGGAAGCCGGCGCCGCGTTCCGGGGTGAACCCGAGGTCGCGCATCAGGACCGCGGCCAGCACGAACATCACCACCAGCAGCCCGGTGCGCAGCAGGTAGGGCGCGCCGAGCCCCGCCACCTGCGCGAGGTAGCCGCCGCCGGCCGCGCCGACCAGCATCCCGACGCCGGTGAACACCTGGGCGCGGGCGAAGACCTCGTCGAGGGTGCCGGCGTACCCGGTGGCGCGCAGGGCGTCGACCAGCCAGGCGTCGGTCGCGCCGGAGAAGAACGTGAAGCCGAGGCCGATCAGGACGGACGCCGCCGCCCAGGCCCAGAACGGCCCGCCGGCCTGCCACAGCCAGACGTAGAGCACGGTGGTGACGGCGAGCGTGACCGTGCCGAGCAGGTAGGACGCCCGGCGCCCCCACCAGTCCGCGACGATCCCCGTCGGCACCTCGAACAGCACCATGCCGGCGGTGAAGAAGGCGTTCGCGGCGAACGCCTCGAAGTTGTTCAGCCCCGCGTCCAGCAGCAGGATCGTGTTGACGCCCCAGATGAGCGACGCGGCCAGGGTGTTGCCGAGGCTGAGTGCGTAGTACGTGCGCCGGACCAGAGCGGCGGTAAAGGTCATGTGGGAACGGTCTCACCCACCGGGGCGCCGTGGCTTGCCGCGACCGGGTGAATCGCCGGGGAGACCGGCGCCTCGGCGGGCCGGCGGGGTCGTCCGCCCGGCACCAGCATCAGTGGGCGCCCGGCGGCGAAGTCCTCGACCCAGCCGAAGAGCAGCACGGCCAGGCTGACCAGGGCGACGATCACCACGAACCGCCAGCCGATGCCGGCCGCGCCGCGTACCGGAAGGCCGTGCGCCTCCCCGATCTTGGTGACGGCCACGATGATCGGCACGTGCCACAGGTAGATCGTCAGCGCCCGGGCGTTGAGGATCGTGACCAGCCGCCGGGGGCGGGCCGCGGTCGTGAGCGGCGCGAAGCCGAGCGAGATCAGCACGAACGCGGCGGACCACAGCGCGTTGCCGAGGGGCACGTCGTTGATGTCGTAGCCGCGCGGTCCGGGATGGGTGGCGATCCAGGCCCCGCCGAGCGCCGCCAGCCCCGCCGCGATCGCGACCAGGCGCCGCCGCGGCAGGCGGCGCAGCATCCCGTCGTGGTGCGCGAAGCCGAGCAGCCACGCGCCGCCGTAGAGGGCCATGTCGCGCACGATCGGGTGCGGCGTCAGCCCACCGAACGTGATGACGGCGAGCGCGACGTAGGGCAACGAGACGGACAGCTTCGGGAAGCGGCGGAAGACCGGCAGGGCGAGCGGCGACAGCAGCACGAACCAGAGGAAGTCACGCAGGTACCAGGTGGCGTTCAGCGTCATCGCGCCCCAGCCGTTCGCGGGCGGGTCCTGGATCGGGAAGGCCCAGTAGAGGATCTTCCAGTCCCAGGCCAGCCCGGTGAGCAGCATCGCGGGCACGGCGATCGCCGAAACGGCCCACAGCGAGGGCAGCAGGCGACGCAGGCGACGCTCGACGGCGAGCGGCCCGCTGCGGTCGATCGAGGCCGCCATCAGGGAGCCGGCCAGGGCGAACATCACCATCATCGCGGGGAAGGCGATGGTGAGCGCCATCCAGCCGGTGGAGTGGTAGACGACCACCCGGACGACGGCGATCGCACGCAGCAGGTCCAGATACCGATTCCGCATGGTCTAAAGGGCTATCGAAATAGCCCTCGACAAAGCAAACCAAACGGTCAGAGCGTGAGAAGACCCACAATAGGGTCCTAAAATCCCAACTTGCGCAGCTGCTTGGGATCCCGCTGCCATTCCTTGGCGATCCGGACGTGCAGATCCAGATAGATCTTGCGGCCGAGCAGCTTTTCGATCTCGGCCCGCGCCCGGATGCCAACGTCCTTGAGCCGGGCGCCCTTGGTGCCGATCACGATCGCCTTCTGGCTGTCCCGCTCCACGAAGAGGTTGGCGTAGATCGTGGTGGTCTTGCCCTCGACCAGCATCTCCTCCACCAGGACGGCGATCGAGTGCGGCAACTCCTCGCGGACGCCCTCGAGCGCGGCCTCGCGGATCAGCTCGCCGATGAGCACCTGCTCGGGCTCCTCGGTGAGCACGTCGTCCGGGTAGAGCGGCGGCGACTCGGGCAGGCGCTTGACGATCACGTCGACGAGCGTCTCGACCTGATGGCCGGAGACGGCGCTGACCGGCACGATGTCGGCGAAGTCGTAGAGCTTGCTGACGTCGAGCAGCCGCTTGGTCAGCGTCGCCGGATCGACCAGGTCCACCTTGGTGACGACGGCGATGACGGTGGCCTTGAGCTCGGCGATCTCGGCCGAGATGAACCGGTCCCCGGCGCCGACCGGCTCGTCCGCGGGGAAGCAGATCCCGATGACGTCGACCTCGCTCCAGGTCTCGCGGACCAGGTCGTTGAGGCGCTCGCCGAGCAGGGTCTTCGGCCGGTGCAGGCCGGGGGTGTCGACGAGGACGAGCTGGGCGTGCTCCTGGTGCAGGATGCCGCGGATGATGTGGCGGGTGGTCTGCGGCTTGTTGGACGTAATGGCGATCTTCTGGCCGATGATCGCATTCGTCAGGGTGGATTTGCCGGCGTTGGGCCGACCGACAAAACAAGCAAATCCGGCACGGTAGGTGGTGTCGACGGCCGCGGCCCGGCTCGCGGCCTTGTGCCGGTGCTTCTTTCTTTCCGTACGGGCGCCCTCCGCACCGCCGGAAGTCCGTGGTCCCTGGCTCAGGTCCGGCCGGGACGCACCGCCGCCGCGAACGGTCTCGTCCCCCGGGGCCGTCGCAGCCGCCGGGCGCGGCTTGGCCGCCGCGGCGCGGGCCGGTGCCGCGCGCTTCGCGCCCGGGGTGGTGCCGCGACCGGCGCCACCCGGCGCCGCGTCGGCCTGCTCGCGGCGAGCGGCGCGACGCTCCTGGCGCCGCTGCTCGTTGCGCTCACCGGCCGTGAGCCGCCGGTCGGAACCGGCCGCCTCGGCGGGACCGCCGGCCGGCCGGGCCTCACCGGTGCGCCCGGCGTCCTGGCCACGCGCGCCGCGGACCGGCCGGGCCTCACCGTCGTTACCGACCCGGGTGGGCCGGGCCTCCCGGCCCCGCCCGGTGGCCTGACCACGCGCGCCGCGAACGGGCCGGGCCTCACCGTCGTTACCGACCCTGCTCGGTCGAGCATCCCGGCCCCGGCCCGCCAACTGGCTGCGCCCGGTGCGAACCGGCAGCGCCTCGCCGTCGTTACCGACCCGGGCCGGCCGGGCATCCCCGCCGCGTCCCGCCGGCTGGCCACGCCCGGCGCGAACCGGCCGGGCCTCACCGTCGTTACCGACCCGGGCCGGCCGGGCATCGCCGCCACGCCCCGCGGCCTGACCGCGCCCGGCCCTGCCCTCGCGCTTCTCCGGCGTCATGCCGTCACCGTGCCCAGCAGGGCGCCGGTCGGGGCCGCCACGTGAATCGGGGCATCCGCCGCCAGATCCCGGACCGCCGCCTGCCCGGCCTCGTCCAGCGTCGACGCCTCGGTCACCACCGCGGCCGCCTCGAGCTTCGTCGCGCCCGCTGCCACCGCCGAGGCCACCGCGAGCTGCAGGGCCGTGATCGACAGGCTGGGCAGGGCCACGCTCGCCGCCGCGTAGGTGCGGCCGTCCTGATCGCGTACCGAGGCTCCCTCGGCCGCGCCCACCCGGGCGCGGGCGCCGCGGGCCAGGGTGACCAGTTTCGTGTCCTCGGCGCTGAGCTCGCCCTCGGCTGGGTTGACGGCGGATCCGGCGGGGATGTTCTGGTCAGGCATCGGCGTGCTGTCTTTCCTCGTTCTCGGGGGCGTTCGCTTCTTCGTCACTGGGATCCGACCCGACCCGGCGCACCAGCACCGAATCGATCCGGTTGCGGCGGCCGATCGTGCCCTCCGCGATCAGGTGCAGGCCGCACACGTCGACCGACGCGCCCGGGATCGGCACCCGGCCGAGCGTCTGCGCGAGCAGGCCGCCGACCGTCTCGACCTCGTCGGCGGGCAGTTCCACGCCGAAGATGTCGCCGAGGTCCTCGATCGGCAGCCGCGCGGTCACCCGCACCGCACCGTCCTCGAGGTGGTCGATGGGCGGATGCTCGACGTCGTATTCGTCGGTGATCTCGCCGACGATCTCCTCGAGGATGTCCTCGATGGTGACCAGGCCGGCCGTGCCACCGTACTCGTCGACCACGATGACCAGGTGGGTGCGGGCCGCCTGCATCTCCGACAGCAGGTCGTCGACCGGCTTGGACTCCGGCACGAAGGTGGCGGGGCGCATCAGCTCGGACACCGGCATGGACGCCGCCGCCGGCTCGCCGCTCTGGGTGCTGCGCACGACGTCCTTGAGGTAGAGCACGCCCAGCACGTCGTCCACGCTCTCGCCGATCACCGGGATGCGGGAGAAGCCGGAACGCAGGAACAGGAAGAGCGCCTGCTGCTGCGTCTTGGGCGCCTCTATCCACACCATCTCGGTGCGCGGCACCATCACCTCACGGGCGATGGTGTCGCCGAGCGCGAAGACCGAATGGATCATCTCGCGCTCGCCGTGCTCCACCACGCCACGCTGCTCCGCCAGATCCACAAGCTCACGCAGCTCAACCTGACTGCCGAACGGCCCGTCGGGGAAGCCCTTGCCGGGCGTGACCGCGTTACCGATCAGGATCAGCAGCGACGCCAGCGGGTTCAGCGCGCGGCCCAGCCAGCGCACCAGCGGGGCGGTGGCCCGGCCGACCGCGTACGCGTGCTGGCGCCCGACCGTGCGCGGCGCGACACCGACCACGACGAAGCTGACCAGCGTCATCGCGCCGGCCGTGACCAGGGCGGACCGCCAGCCGACGCCCCAGCTGTCCACCGCGACGAGCGCGACGAGCGTGGTCGCGGTCAGCTCGCAGAGCAGCCGGAGCAGCAGCAGCAGGTTGAGGTGGCGCACCACGTCGCCGGCCACCGCGGCCAGGGCGGCGGCGCCACGCTGGCCGTCCCGCTCCATCTCCGCGGCGCGCGCTGGTGAGACGGTCGCCAGCGCGGCGTCGGTCATCGACGCCAGGCCGGCGAGGAAGACCAGGACCACCGCATAGATGATCAGTTGCAGGTCAGGCAGGCCGTTGGATTGGCCCGCCGCGAGTAACGACGGCTCCACGGGGATCAGCCGGCCCGCCGTCCGGAGCGCCAGCTCTGCAGCAGCCGGGCCTGCAGCGCGAACATCTCGCGCTCCTCCTCGGGCTCGGCGTGGTCGTAGCCGAGCAGATGCAGCACACCGTGCACGGTGAGCAGGTGCAGCTCGTCCGCTGGGGTGTGCTCGGCGGCGACGGCCTGCTTCGCCGCGACCTCGGGCGCCAGCACGATGTCGCCGAGCAGCGCCGGCTCGCCGGTGCCGGACTCGCCGGGGCCGTGGTCGACGCTGCCCTCGTCCATGGGGAACGCGAGCACGTCGGTGGGGCCGTCGCTGCCCATCCACCGCAGGTTGAGCTCGGCCATGTAGTCGATGTCGACAAGCAGGATGGAAAGCTCGGCGAGGGGGTTGACCCCCATCTCCTCGAGCGCGTGCCGGGCCACCGCCAGGATCGCGTCGGTGTCGACGTCGACTCCCGACTCGTTGGCGATCTCGATGGACATGTAGTGCTTAACCCCTTATCAGCGCCGGCGATTAGGGCGACCGCCGCTGGCGGCGCGCCCCTGCACGGCATGGACGGACTGCGTGGCCTGCTGTTCCTGGTCGGCGTCGAAGCGGGCGTAGGCATCGACGATCTCGGCGACCAGCCGGTGCCGGACGACGTCGGAGCTGGACAGCTCCGCGAAGTGCACGTCGTCGACGTCCCGCAGGATCTCCCGGACGACCCGGAGCCCGCTGCTCGTGCCCCCGGGCAGGTCGACCTGGGTGACGTCGCCGGTCACCACGATCTTCGCACCGAAGCCCAGCCGGGTCAGGAACATCTTCATCTGCTCGGGTGTCGTGTTCTGCGCCTCGTCGAGGATGATGAACGCGTCGTTAAGAGTTCTTCCGCGCATGTATGCCAGCGGGGCCACCTCGATCGTGCCCGCCTGCATCAGCCGCGGGATCGACTCGGGGTCGAGCATGTCGTGCAGGGCGTCGTAGAGCGGCCGCAGGTAAGGGTCGATCTTCTCGTTGAGCGTGCCGGGCAGGAAGCCGAGCCGCTCGCCGGCCTCGACGGCCGGGCGGGTGAGGATGATCCGGCTGACCTGCTTGGCCGTCAGCGCCTGCACGGCCTTGGCCATCGCCAGGTAGGTCTTGCCCGTGCCGGCGGGGCCGATGCCGAACACGATCGTGTTCTCGTCGATGGCGTCGACGTAGCGCTTCTGCCCCAGCGTCTTGGGGCGGATGGTCTTGCCGCGCCGGGAGAGGATGTTGAGGGTGAGCACCTCGGCGGGACGCTCGGCGGTGTTCTGCTCGAGCATCGCGACGGTGCGGCGGACGGCGTCGACGCTCAGCGTCTCGCCCTTCTCGGTCAGCTCGATCAGCTCCGAGAAGAGGCGTTCGGCGGTAGCGTTGTCGGCGGGTGCGCCGGTGATGGTGATCTCGTTGCCGCGGACGTGCACGTCGCTGGTGAGGATGCGCTCGATCAGCCGCAGGATCTCGTCCTTGGCGCCAAGCAGATTCACCATGATCTTCGGGTCGGAGACCGAGATCCTGGTCTGCACCCGAGCGGCGGCGTTGCTGGAGTCGGTGCCAGTCATAGAGCGGCCGTGAGGCCTACGCCACCTGCTCTCTTTCTCGTCCCCGCCGATGCTCGGCGGCCCGCGTTTGGATCGTGCCATCGTATCCGGTCGGCGGCCCGGCCGCCGAGGCCATTATCGGCGGTTCCGCCGCCGCCGGGCGTCCGGGTCAGCCGGTGGAGACCGGCACGCCGTCGAACGTCTCCTGAACCCGGGTGAACCGGTAGGTGGCCCAGTGCATCCGTACCACCGTGCCGCCGGCGTCCCGGGTCAGCCGCAGCAGCTCGCCGGCCTCGCGCCCGGAGACCGTGCGGAGCAGGTCCGGCTGGTCGGGCAGGGGCCGGAAGATCGACGGCGGCCGGTCGGCGGGTGCGTCGACGGCACGGGATTGGAGGGCGCCGTCGTGCCAGCTGAAGACGTGCGCGAAGCCCTCGCCCCACCACGGCCCGAGCACCGACCGGTACGCCTCCGGCGCGGCCGGGCCCGGCGCCCAGGCCCGGATCTCGGCGGGGTCGGTCTCGACCGCGAGCCCGAGCAGCTCGTGCACCAGCTCGTTGATCTCGGTGGCGGTGCCGGAGGAGGCGAGCACCGCCGCGCCCAGCGCCGCCGGGGTGCCCTCGCCGCCGCGGCGGCCGTAGACGCCGGCCAGGAAGCCGGGCATGGCGCCGTCGTGGCCGATGTGCATCACCCGCTTGCCCTGCGGCACGAGGATCAGCCCGAGGCCGAAGCCGGCGGACCAGAGCGTCTCGTCGGTGGTGGTCTGCGGCCAGTACATCTCGGCGACGGTGTCCGCCGCGAGCACCAGGGCGCCCGGGTCGACCGTCGCGGGGCTGGTCAGGAACGCGGCCCAGCGGGCCATGTCGGCGGCGGTGCTCCAGAGCTGCGCGGCGGGCCCGGCGCCGCCGAGGTCCAGCTGCGGCTCGGGCCGGGCCGCGTCCGAGTAGGGGTCGACCAGGTAGCCGACGACGGCGTCCGCGGTCGGCTCGACCGTGGTGGCGTGCAGGCCGAGGGGTTCGAGGATCCGCTCGCGCAGCACGCCGGCCCAGGTGCCGCCGCGCAGCTTGGCCACCAGCTGCCCGAGCACCGCCAGGGCGAGGTTGGAGTAGTGGTAGCGGCGGTTGTTGGGCAGCACCCGTTCGGCCGCCGCGAGGTCGGCGAGCAGGCCCGCGTCGTCCGGCGCGACCAGCAGGTCCCACACGTCGCCGTGCGGCTCGCGCTGCAGGCCGGCCGTGTGCGACAGCAGCCGGCGGATGGTCGCGGTGCCGTGCGCGGGCACGTCCAGGTGCGCGGAGATCGGGTCGTCGAGGTCGAGCAGGCCGTCGTCGCGGGCCTGCATGACCAGTACGGCGGTGAACGTCTTGGTGACCGAGCCGATCCGGAACCGGCTGTCCGCGTCCAGCGGGTGGCCGGCGTTGCCCGAGTCGCCCACGGTGCAGGTCCAGAGGCTGCGGTCGGAGCGGTGCAGCGCGACGGAGAGGGCCGGGACCCGGGCGTCGGCCTGCACCCGGCGCACCGCGCGTTCGAGCCGCTGCTGGGTCGTCACCGGGACACCATCGGGCCGAGCGGCCGGCCGCCGAGCACGTGGGCGTGCACGTGGAAGACCTCCTGGCCGCCGTGGGCGCCGCTGTTGAAGATCAGCCGGTAGCCGTCGGCGAGCAGCCCCTCGGCCTCGGCGACCGCGGCGGCCGCGGCCAGCAGGTCGGCGGTGGCCGCCGGATCCGCGTTCGCGATCGCGGCGACGTCCGGGTGGTGCTCCTTGGGAATCACCAGGACGTGCACCGGCGCCTTCGGGTCGATGTCGCGGAAGGCGAGCGTGGTGTCGGTCTCGTGCACGACGGTCGCGGGGATTTCCCCGGCGACGATGCGGCAGAACAGGCAGTCGTTGTCCACGCCGAAGATCCTAGAGTGAGCTTATGACAGGACGGGCGATCCTCGTGACCGGTTCCTCCCGTGGCATCGGGCGGGCGATCGCCGCCCGTTTCGCCGCGGACGGCGACCGCGTAGCGATCCACCACCGCGACTCGGCAGAGCTCGCGCAGCAACTGGCCGCGGAGTTGCCGGGCTCGGGCCACGTCGTGGTCCGCGGCGACCTGGCGGATCCCGCGGCGGTGCGCGCCCTGGTCGACGACGCGGCCGCGCGGCTCGGCGGGCTGGACGTGCTGGTGAACAACGCGGGCGTGTTCGGCCCGGTGAACCGGCCGCACCCGGTCTTCGGTGCCGGCTACGACCGATGGCAGGCGACCTGGCGACACACCTTCGACGTCAACCTGTTCGGTGCGGCGAACGCGGCGTGGGCGGCGGCGCAGCACATGCGCGACCGCGGCGGCCGGATCGTCAACGTGTCGTCGCGGGGCGCGTTCCGGGGCGAGCCGGAGCAGCCCGCGTACGGCGCCAGCAAGGCGGCGCTGAACGCGATGGCGCAGTCGCTGGCGGTGGCGCTGGCCCCGTACGGGATCGGGGTGGCCTGCGTGGCGCCCGGATTCGTCGAGACGGACATGACGAACGAGCACCTCAAGTCCGAGCGGGGCGAGGCGATCCGGGCGCAGAGCCCGTTCGGCCGGGTGGCCCGGCCGGAGGAGATCGCGAGCGCGGTGCACTGGCTGGCGTCGGCCGAGGCGGAGTGGGCGTCGGGGACGATCATCGACCTGAACGGCGCCTCGTATCTGCGCACGTAAGATCCACCGGAGCCGACTGATGGGAGCGCTTCCATGGATGACCTGCTGGCCCGGTTGACCCTTGAGGAGAAGGTGTCGCTGCTGGGCGGCCAGGACTTCTGGTCCCTGCCCGCGATACCGAAGATCGGGCTGCGCTCGCTGGTGATGTCCGACGGGCCGATCGGCGTCCGCGGCACCGGCTGGGCGCCGGAGGATCCGTCGATCGCGTTGCCCAGCCCGACCGCGCTCGCCGCGACCTGGGACCCCGTCCTGGCCCGCAAGGCCGGCCGGCTGCTCGGCCAGGAGTCCCGGCGCAAGGGGGTGCACCTGCTGCTGGGCCCGACGGTCAACCTGCACCGCACCCCGCTGGGCGGGCGGCACTTCGAGTGCTACTCCGAGGATCCGCTGCTCACCGGCGAGATCGGGGCGGCCTTCGTCGAGGGCGTGCAGGAGCACGGCGTCGGCACGACGGTCAAGCACCTGGTGGGCAACGACTTCGAGACCGACCGGATGACCGTCGACGTGCGGATCGGCGAGCGGGCGCTGCGGGAGATGTACCTCGCGCCGTTCGAGCGGGTCGTGGCGGCGGGCGGCTGGGGCGTGATGAGCGCCTACAACGCGGTCAACGGGCAGCCGATGGCCTCGAACGGGCGCCTGCAGTCCGACGTGCTCAAGGACGAGTGGGGCTTCGACGGCATCGTGGTCTCCGACTGGCGGGCCGCCCGCTCGACGGTCGGCGCGGCGCTCGGCGGCCTCGACATCGCCATGCCGGCCCTGGAGAACCCGTGGGGCGAGCGGCTGGTCGCGGCCGTGCGCGCCGGCGAGGTGCCCGAGGCGGTCGTCGACGACAAGGTGCGGCGGGTGCTGCTGCTGGCCGCGCGGGTCGGGCTGCTCGACGGCGTACCCCCGGCCGTGCCGACACCCCCCGCGGACCTGGACGGCGACGCCGTGGCGCACGAGATCGCGGCCCGCTCCTTCGTGCTGGCCCGCAACGAGAACTTCACCCTGCCGCTGGAGGCGGTGGCGCTGACGAAGGTCGCCGTGATCGGCGCGCTGGCGACCGACGCGCGGGTGCTCGGCGGCGGCAGCGCCCAGGTGACGCCGCCGCATGTGATCTCGCCGCTGGAGGGCCTGGTCCGGGCGCTGCCGGGGGTCGACATCGGTCACGCGGTCGGCGCGGACCCGCGGCCGTTCCTGCCGCCGCTGCCGCTGGCGACGTCGGTCGAGCTGACCGGTGCCGGGCACAAGTTCGGCGTCGAGACCGCCGCCGTGCGCTGGATCGGCGACCTGCCCGGCGGCATCGACCCGGCCGGGGTCACCGGCATGGAGCTGCGCACCACGTTCACGCCGGACGAGGACGGCGAGCACACGTTCGCGGTGTCCGGCTTCGGCACGTTCGACCTGTGGATCGGCCGGGAACACCTCTACATCGGCGCGCTGCACCCGGCGAACGCCACCCGGGCGGACCTGCTGCTGTCGCCGCGCGAGCACCGGGCGACCGTGCGGCTCGAGGCGGGCGAGCCGGTCGAGATCGTGGTGAAGCAGACCATCCAGCCGGGCATGGCGCACACGGTCAGCGCGACCCTGGGCCATCGCGGGCCGGGCGTCTCCGCGGAGAGCATGATCGCCGAGGCGGTGGAGCTCGCGGCCGAGTCCGACGTGGCGGTCGTCGTGGTGGGCACGACCGAGCAGGTCGAGTCCGAGGGCTTCGACCGCACCTCGCTCTCGCTGCCGGGCAGCCAGGACGACCTGGTGGCCCGGGTGGCGGCGGCGAATCCCCGCACGATCGTGGTGGTGAACGCCGGCTCGCCGGTGCTGCTGCCGTGGGCGGACGACGTGGCCGCGGTGCTGCTGACCTGGTTCCCGGGCCAGGAGGCGGGCGCGGCGCTCGCCGACGTGCTGCTCGGGGTCCTCGAACCGGGCGGGCGGCTGCCGACGACCTGGCCGCGCCGCGAGCACGACTGCCCGATCCTCGAGGTGTCGCCCCGGGACGGCGCGGTCGAGTACGACGAGGGCCTCTTCATCGGATACCGCGCCTGGCAGCGGACCGGCAACACCCCGCTGTACGCGTTCGGCCACGGCCTCGGCTACACGACCTGGGAGTACGAGATGCTCGCGGTGTCGGCGACCGAGGCGCTGGTGACGCTCACGAACACCGGCGCACGCTTCGGCAGCGAGATCGTGCAGGTGTACGCCGAGCCGCAGGGACCGCCGCCGGTGGGCGTCGGCCCGGCCGGGGTGGTGCCCGAGCGTCCGGCGAAGTGGCTGGCCGGCTTCGAGGCGGTGTCGGCACACCCCGAGGAGACGGTGACCGTACGGATCCCGCTGCCGCCGCGCACCTGGCAGGTCTGGGACTCCGGCTGGCACACGGTGCCGGGAACGTACGCGGTGACCGCGGCGCACGCGCTCGACGATCCGCGGCTGACCGCGACGCTGGAGCTGTAGACACACCGACGGGCCACGACCGTCCGCAGGTCGTGGCCCGTTCGGTGGTGCGCGCCTCAGTCTCTGGTGACCCTGAGGTCCAGGCCCTGGGCCTTGTCGTTGGTCCAGGTGACGGTGAAGCCGGGCCAGTCACCCTGAAGCTGGCCGTCGCCGTGGACCGTGGAGTACATCCGCGAGCTCAGCGCGCCCGGGACCTGCAGGGTGTCGAGAACACAGGTCATCGAGCTCTCCGAGAGGCCGTCGTTCGGGGATTTCTCCCCGGCGCCGTCGACGACCAGCACGCTGTTGTTCTTTTCGAGCTTGGTGCTCCTCTTGACGGGGTCGCACTTGGCGACGGCGGCGAGCAGCGGGTCCTGCTCTCCGTCGGAGACCGTTTTGGCCCCGTTGTTGCCGTTCGTGTCGAGCAGCTTGGGCACCAGGATGATGCCGGCGGCCACCAGCAGAACGGTGAGGACGATCCAGGGAAGCGGACTTCGCTTCCGGGCGTGCGGTTGTGGAGGGGTCTGGCGTGGCTGCGTCATATGGGTCCTTCGCGTCGGGGGGAGGGGGCGGACGCGCGGACGAAATTGTCCGCCCCCACGCGCAGCAAGACAACGATCACGATGCGAACTGACTAATCGGACGAGTCGACTGTGGAAGTAAGTCTTACCAGACCCCTAAGCCTCAGTGACAGACAGTTACAAATATCACTTAAAGAAGATGCCTCGTCACTCTCAGCCGTCATTGATCTATGGGCCCGGCGGCCGCCGCGATCACACCCCGATCAGCGCCGGGGCCGACCTGCGGGCCACCACGGAGTCCAGGATCTCGCCCACCCGGATCGCCGGGTTCGACAGCAGCGCCGACGTGATGCCGTGGGTGTGCTCCGTGCCGCCCTGCAGATAGACGCCGACCCGCAGCCGGGGATCGGTCGCCGCGCGGTAGTCGCGCCCCACCGCAGGCCGGCCCTGATCGTCGCGCCCGCACAGGTCGCCCAGCTCGCCCAGGACCGCGTACGGGTGGATCGACTGGACCTGGACCGCCGAGGAGCTCGAGCGGCTGGTCCGGGCGCAGTCGGCGCCCTACCCGCAGGCCTTCTGCTTTCACCAGGGCCGGCGGCTGGAGATCGTCACCGCGGCCTTCTCGCAGGCGGTCTACGGCGGAACGCCCGGGCGCATCTTCTTCCGCGAGGGCGACGGGGTCGCGATCGTGGCGGGCGCCGAGGCCCGGCGCGGGCGCAGCAGGGCGCTGCTGATCCGCTCGGTGCGCAACCACGAGGGCGTCGAGATGCCGGCGCACGAATACTTCACGACCATGGGCGGCTACCTGACCAGCCACCCCGACCGCTAGCCGCCGGCCTCGCGGGCGGGGTTCGCGCCCCGCCCGCGGCGGCGGTGACTCGACGGCGGCGACTCAGTGAGCCAGGACCTTGCCGGAGACCTGGTCGTCCGCGCCCGGCACCGGCGCCGAGGGGTCCGAGCCGATCTCGATCAGCTCGTTGCGCTCGTTCACGTGCGCGACGCGGGGCGCGTAGTCGGCCCGCTCGCGCTCGTCGACCTGCTTGAACGACATGATGATGATCAGATCGCCGACCGAGACCAGGCGGGCCGCGGCACCGTTGATGCCGATCACGCCGGAGCCGGCCGCGCCCTCGATGACGTACGTCACCAGGCGGGCGCCGTTGTCGATGTCGACGACCTGGACCTGCTCGCCCTCGACGAGGTCGGCCGCGTCCATCAGGTTCTTGTCGATGGTGATCGAGCCAACGTAGTGCAGGTCAGCCTGGGTCACGGTGGCCCGATGAATCTTGCCGCCGAGCAGGGTCCGCTGCATGTGCCGTCCTCCTGAGTGTGTACCGCGAAAAGTGAGGCCCTGGGGCCGCCGCGGAAGCAAGGGTAGCCTAACCTAACCTTCAGTCCGAGCAACCGGACCCCCGATCGAGGAGCCAGACTAATGAACCGACGCACTCGCGGGTGGCGCCGCGTGCTGACCATCGCCGCCGCCGGCCTTCTTGCCGCCGCCACCGCCACCGCCTGCGCGTCCGACGACGAGCCCACCACCCCCACCGCGCCAGGCTCCGCCGCGGCCGCGTTCCCGGTCACCATCGAGCACAAGTTCGGGTCCACCAAGATCGAGAAGCGGCCGGAGCGGGTCGTCACCGTCGGCTGGAACGACCAGGACCCGGTGCTGGCGCTCGGCGTCGTGCCGGTCAGCACCCGCGAGTGGTTCACCGAGTACCCGACCTACCCGTGGGTCAAGGAGGCGCTCGGCGGCAAGCCCCTGCCCACGTTCTCCGCCGAGCTCAACTTCGAGGCGATCATCAAGCAGCAGCCGGACCTGATCCTGGCGATCTACGAGACGATCAACAAGGAGACGTACGAGAAGCTGTCGCAGATCGCCCCCACGGTGATCCAGTCCTCGGCGTACGCGGACGAGCAGACCCCGTGGGACGTGCAGACCCTGACCACCGGCAAGGCGCTCGGCAAGTCCGCCGAGGCGCAGGCGCTGGTCGACAAGGTCAACGCGAAGATCACCGAGGCGAAGAGCGCCAGCCCGCAGTTCGCCGGCAAGACCCTCGTGGTCGACTTCGGCCCGGAGAAGGGCCAGCACTGGCTGGTCCCGGCGAAGGACCCGCGCCGCGCGCTGTTCGACGCGCTCGGCTTCGCCGCGCAGACCGAGTCCGAGGACGTCAGCGAGGAGCGGCTCGACCTGCTCGACCGCGATGTGCTCTTCGTCAACGGCGCCGCCCGGAAGGACATGCTGACCTCCCCCGCGTTCAGCCGCCTGAAGGTGGTCACCGAGGACCGCACCCTCTACACCGCGTTCGACACCTCGCTGAGCGGCGCGCTGGCCTACAGCGGCCCGAACGCCCTGCTCTACGCGCTGGACGTCCTGGTGCCGCAGCTGAAGAACGCCACCGACGGCGACCCGGCGACCCCGGTCACCGACCTGTCGAACGCCGCCTGACGCAACCCGCGACTACGAAGAAGGGGCGACCAGGGCGCCCCTTCTTCACAACGCAGCATCGTGTCGCTCCACCCTTCCAGCGGGCTGTCACCAGGAGTGCGGTCTTCTCGATGGGCGGCAGGCCGTCATCGAGGTCGCGCAGGCGCTGATAGATCTCCCGCATCTGCGCCCGGTCGGTGATGTGCGTGGTGCCGGCGGCCTTCTCCAGGACCGTCAGGGTGCTCGCCAGCCTGATCGATCCGACCGTGCTGCCGGTGGACCGGCGCCGTTCCAGGCGCCGGATCTCGCGGGTGGCCGTCTCGGCTCCCAGCCCATCGTCGATCAGCACGATGATCGGCGCCCGCTTCCGCGGCCACGACCGCGTGCGCGATCACCATCGTCTCGCCGAGGTCCTTGGATCGCCTCAGACGCTCGGCCATGGGTTGCTGGGTGATCCGGTTGACGACCCGGGCCAGCTCGGGCGTCAGATCGTCGGGCAGGATCTGGATCCACGCCGGCGCCAGCCTCCTCCAGGCTGCCGCCGCCGGGCGGAAACGGCGTCGAGGTCCACCTGCACCTCCGGTAGCTCGGCGGGATCGGCCCAGCTGACCGGGTGCCGCGCGGGGAAGATGCCGGCTTCACGGAGCTCCGCAGCGGCGGTGTCGGGCGCGATGCCCCGCAGGGTGGCGATGGTCTGCGCGGAGACCACGCCGTCGATGTAGCCCCGAATGGCGCGGGTCAGCAGCCGCTGCGGCGCCCGCCGCCGATCCGCGTCGACCTGGAGCGCCTGATATTGGTCGCTCCAGCCGAAGCGCCGCACCCCGTTGAAGATCTCGCGCAGGACCACCACGGTCCACTTCTCGCCCTGCCGCCCTGCCGTCATCTTCCCGCACCTCCGATGTGGAACGCCCGAGGGCGCGCGTCATCGACGCGGGATTAGGTTAGCCTAACCTATCTCGACGGCGCCGGGGGCATACCGAAACGGGCGCACCGCCGTCGCGGTGCGCCCGTCGGTGACGTCCCGTCAGGCCGGGGTCGAGCTTCTCGACTCCCAGGCCGACCAGAGCTGGGCGTAGCGGCCGCCGGCGGCGACGAGCTCGGCGTGCGGGCCCGACTCCACGACGACGCCGTGCTCCATGACGATGACCCGGTCCGCCGACGCGGCCTGGGTGAGCCGATGCGCCACGATCAGCACCGTCCGGCCCCTCGTCGCGGCCGCCGCCGACTGCTCCAGCGCGCGGGCGCCCGCGCTGCCGGCCTCGGCGGTGGCCTCGTCCAGCACGGCGACCGCCGGGTCCAGCAGCACCAGCCGGGCCAGCGCCAGCTGCTGCGCCTGCGCGGGGGTCAGGTCGTGGCCGCCGTCGCCGACCGCCGTGTCCAGCCCGTCGGGCAGCTCCCGCGCCCAGTTGAGCGCGCCCACCGCGTCCAGCGCCGCCTCCACCTCGGGCCGGCTCGCGCCCGGGCGGGCCAGCCGCAGGTCCTCCACCAGCGGGCCGGCGAAGACGTGCGTCTCCTGGCTGATGATGGCCACGGTCCCGGCGGGCAGTTCCCGCACCGGTACGCCGTCGACCCGGGCCGTGCCCTCGCCGGGGTCCAGGATGCCCGCGGCGATCGAGGCCACGGTGGTCTTGCCGGCGCCGGTCGAGCCGACCAGGGCGACACGCTCGCCCGGCTCGAGGCGGATGCTCAAGCCACGCAGCACCGGCGTCCTGCCGTCGTAGCTGAAGCTGACGTCGTCGAGGCTCAGCGAGGCGTCCGCGGGCCGCCGGGCGGCCTCGCGCCGCTCCACCGGCACCGTCTCGACGCCGACCAGGCGGGCGAGGCTCGCGCCGGCCGCCTGGATCTCGTCGAAGGTGTAGAGCAACATCGACACCGGGTTGAAGAGCCGGTGGAAGAGCAGGGCGGCCGCCGAGGCCTGGCCGACCGAGACGGATCCGTCGCGGACCAGCAGGAAGCCGACCGTCAGCAGCGCGGCGAGCCCGAAGAACTCGGCCCGGTTGATCCGGCCGACGAAGCGGGTGAAGAGCGTGAAGACGCCGACGTCGATGTCGCGCGCCTTGGCCGACGCCCTGTCGATGTCGTCCAGGTGCCGCCGCTCCAGCCGGTAGGCGTGCACGGTCCGCAGCCCCTGCATGCTCTCCACGAGCAGCTGGGACCGCTCGGCGACGGCCTGGCGCTCGTCGGCGTACCGGGGCGCGGAGAGCGGCAGGTACCAGCGCAGCGCGATCACGTAGAACGGCACCGCCACCGCGCCGGCCAGGCCGAGCCGCCAGTCGATCCCGGTCATCGCCGCCAGGCTCAGCACGGCCAGCAGCAGGGCCGAGATCACGTTGGGCAGCACGTGGGCGACGGCCTTGCCGATCGCCGCGATGTCGGCGCCGACCCGCGACAGCAGGTCGCCGCGCCCGGCCCGGTCCAGCACCAGCGCCGGCAGCCGCAGCGCGGTCGCGACGGTGCTCTCCCGCAGATCGGCGAGCATCCGGGACCCGAGCCGGCCGATCAGGTACTTGGACAGCCCGATCGCGACCCCGCCGATCAGCGCGGCGGCGCCGATGACGATCGAGATCGAGACGATCGCGGACGTGCCGGCGCCGGAGCGGACCCGGTCGACCAGCACGCCGAGGGCGTACACGGGCAGAATCGCGGCCGCGGCCGCGGCGATGCCGGCCAGCAGCGTGCCGGCCACCTCGCCGCGGCGTCCGCGAAGCTCCGCCCGCAGCCAGGCGCGGGTCTGCCGGGTGGTCGCGATGGGCAGGATCTGGCTCATCTCAGCACCAACTGACGGTAGGTCTCGTCGCTCGCGCCCAGCGCCTCGTGCCCGCCCTCGGCCGCCACGACGCCGTCGCCGAGCACGACGACCCGGTCGGTGGCGGCGAGCAGGGCGGGGCTGCTGGTGATGACGACGGTGGCGAAGCCGGACTCGGGCCCGTGCCGCAGCGCGCGGATGCCCTGGGCGATGGCGTGCTCGGTGACCGCGTCGACGGCGGTCGTCGGATCGTGCAGCACCAGCACCGGCGGCCGGGCGAGCAGCGCGCGGGCCAGCGCGATCCGCTGCCGCTGCCCGCCGGAGAGGCTCGCGCCCCGCTCGGCGACGACCGTGTCGAGCCCGTCGGCCTGGGTGGCGAGCACCTCGTCGGCGGCCGCGGCGCTCAGCACGTCGGTCAGGATCTCGTCGCCCGCGTGCACGGCGACGTTCGCGGCGATGGTGCCGGTGAACAGGTCGGCGTGGTGCGGCTCGACCAGCAGCAGCCGGCGGGCGTGCGCGCGCTCGACCTGCTCCAGCGGCGAGCCGCCGAGCAGCACGCTGCCCTGGTAGTCGGCCGGCACCGAGAGCAGCCTGACCAGCGCCTCCGCGTCGCCGGAGCGGCGGGCGACCACACCGACGAACTCGCCGGGGAGCACGTGCAGGTCCAGGCCGTCGAGCGGGCCGTGCCGCACCCCGGACAGGCGCAGGTCGCACGGGTGCTCGGCCGGCGTCGCGACACCCTCGGGAAGCACCAGGCCGGCGTCGGCGATCAGCGCGACCCGGTCGGCGGACGCCCGGGCCTCACCGATCCAGCTCGGCGCGACCGCGAGGGTCCCGAACGGCTCGATCAGGAACTGGGCCAGGCCGATCACCGCGATGAGCTGGCCGACGGTGATCCGGCCGGTCAGCGCGAACCAGCCGGCCATGATGGCGATGCCGCAGGCCAGCAGCGTGCTGAGGGTGGTGGAGGCGGCCAGGTAGGCGCCCTGGGTGCGCGCGGCGCGCAGGGTGGCCCGCAGCGAGCGGCGGCTGACCTCGCGGTAGCGCTCGGCGGCCGCGTCCTGTGCGCCGAGGCCGCGCAGCGGCCGCAGCCCGGTGACCAGGTCGGTGGCGAGCGAGGTGGCGCGGCCGGCCTGCTCCTGCTGGTCGGCGACGCGCCTGGTGATCACCGGCGAGCTGATCTGCAGCAGCACCAGCACGATCGGCGTGGCGATCAGCACGACCAGGCCGAGCGGCACCGAGATCAGGAACAGCGCGACGGCGCTGACCACGGTGGCCACGATCGCGCCGACGATCCGGGGGATGTAGTCCAGCAGGTACGACGTGTTGTCCGCGTCGCTGGTCGAGACCGTCAGCAGGTCGCCCGCGCGCAGGTCGGTGCGCACCCCGCGCGGGTGCAGGATCTTCGCGGACACCTCGAGGCGCAGCTGGTGCCCCTCCTCGGCGATGGCGGCCATCAGCCGCCGCGCGCCGAAGCGGTACGCCGTGGTCAGCAGCGTGAACTGCACGGCGAGCACGCCGATCCAGAGCAGTAGCCGGCCGAGGTCGCCGGGGGTGACCGCCCGGTCGATGATGACGCCGATCATGATCGGGACGAACGTCTCGCAGATCTGGTGCACCGCGATCAGCGCCGTGCCGGTCCAGAGCCGGCGGGCGTTGCGGGTCGTGCTGCGAAGCAGGATGCGGGCGCCGGAGCGGCTCACGGGGCCGTGCTCACTGGGCCATGCTCTCGCGCAGCGACCTGGGGCGCAGGTCGGTCCAGTTGGCGTCCACGTAGTCGACGGCCTCACTCCGCGGCGACGGTCCGAAGACGCTGCGCCAGCCCGCCGGGATCTCCTTGAAGGATGGCCACAGCGAGTGCTGCTCCTCGTCGTTCACGAGGACGTGGAAGGTGCCGTTCTCGTCGTCGAACGGGTTGCTGGACACGACGTCTCCCCACCGATCTGCCGAAAGTTAGGACAGCCAACCTATGCGTTGGAGCACCGACGCCCGCGGGATGACCAGCGGGGTGTGCGTCTCCGGGTCGTCGATGATCCGGCAGCCGAGCCCGAAGACCTCCTCGACCAGCTCGGCCGTCATCACCTCGCGCGGGTCGCCCTGCGCCACGATCGCGCCGGACTTCATCACCACCAGGTGATCCGCGTACCGCGCGGCCTGATTGAGGTCGTGCAGCACCGCTACCATCGTCGTGTCCTGCTCCCGGTTGAGCCTTACGCACAGCTCGAGCAGTTCGATCTGGTGCGCGATGTCCAGGAACGTCGTCGGCTCGTCGAGCAGCACGATCGGCGTCTGCTGCGCGAGCACCATCGCCACCCAGACCCGCTGCCGCTGACCGCCGGACAGGGTGTCGACCAGCTCACCTGAGAGTTCGGTCACACCGGTGGCCGCCATCGCCGCCACCACCGCGTCCTCGTCGGCGGCCGACCACTGCCGGATCAGCCTCTGGTGCGGGAACCGGCCCCGGGCGACCAGCTCGGCGACCGTGATCCCGTCCGGCGCGATCGACGACTGCGGCAGCAGCCCCAGCCGCCGCGCGACCTCCTTGGCGGGCCGGGCGTGGATGTCCCGCCCGTCGAGCAGCACCTCGCCGCGGCCGGGCCTGAGCAGCCGGGACAGGGCGCGCAGCAGCGTCGACTTGCCGCAGGCGTTGGGGCCGATGATCGCGGTGAACCGGCCCTCGGGCACCGCCAGGTCCAGGTGCTCGCTGATCGTCTTCCTGTCGTATCCGATGGTGATGTCCCGGGCCGCAAGACTCATCGTGCTCCCTCTCCCCTACCGCCGCGCCTGGCCGACCAGCAGCCAGACGAAGTAGATGCCGCCGACCGAGACGGTCACGATGCCGACCGGCAGCTGGGTCGGCGCGAACGCGCTCTGTGCGAGCCAGTCGCTGAGCATCAGCAGAAAGGCGCCCATGGCCGCCGACGGCACCAGCGCGATGCCGCCCGTGCGGGTGAGCCGCTGCGCCAGTTGCGGCGCGGCCAGCGCGACGAAGGCGATCGGCCCGGCGGCCGCCGTCGCGACCGCGGTCAGGCCGACCCCGATGACCAGGTACACCAGCCGGGCCGGCTCCACCCGTACGCCCAGAGCGGCCGCCGCGTCCTCGCCCATCTCCAGCAGCGAGAGCCGGGGCCCGAACCCGATCAGCGCCACGCAGAGCACGGCGACGCCGACCGCGACCGGGGTGACCTGCGCCCAGCCGAGCCCGTTGAGGCTGCCCTGCTCCCAGACCGACGCGGCGAAGGCCGCCTGCAGGTCGACCCTGATGATGAACCACTGATTGGCGGAGGCGAGCATGGCGCTGATCGCGATGCCCACGATGATCAGCCGGAAGCCCTGCACGCCGCGCTTGAACGCCAGCAGGTAGACCACGATCGCGGTGGCCAGGCCGCCGGCCAGGGCGCCGGCCGCGGTGACGTAGTAGCCGTTGCCGATGAACACGGTGGCGACGAGCACGCCGGTGAACGCGCCGGTGCTGAACCCGATGACGTCCGGGCTGCCGAGCGGGTTGCGGGTGAGCGCCTGGAAGACGGCGCCGGCGAGCCCCAGCGCGACACCGATGATCACCGCGAGCAGCACCCGCGGCAGCCGCCACTCGACGACGACGAGCCGCGCGGCCCGGGTGCCCTCCCCGGTCAGCGCCCGCAGCACCTCGCCCGGCGAGAGGGTGAACTCGCCGGTGCCGAGCGCCAGCACGGCCACCGCGAGCGTGGCCAGCGCCAGCAGCAGGCAGACGATCGCGGGCCGCACGCCGAGACGCGCCGAGACGCCGCGGTGCGGCCGCAACACCAGCACCCGGCGGCCGAAGTCGACGCTCACAGACCGCTCACCCGGGACGCTCACAGACCGCTCACCCGGGACCGGCGAACCCACCAGATCAGCACGGGCGCGCCGACGAACGCGGTGACGACGCCGACCCGCAATTCACCGGGCCGCACGACGAGCCGCCCCACGATGTCGGCGAGCAGCAGCAGGATCGGTCCGCACACGACGGTGTACGCGAAGATCCAGCGCTGGTCCGGCCCGACGATCCAGCGCACGATGTGCGGGACCATCAGGCCGACGAAGCCGATCGGCCCGACCGCGGCGGTGGCGGCGCCGGCCAGCAGCATCACCGAGACGGTCGCCAGGAACCGGGTCCGCCCGATGCCGGCGCCGAGGGTACGTGCCAGGTCGTCGCCGAGCGCGACGGCGTTGAGCGAGCGGGCCACCAGCAGGGCGAGCACCGTGCCGGCGAGCACGAACGGCAGGATCGTCGTGGCGACCTCGAGCGGCCGGCCGGCGAGCGTGCCGATGTCCCAGAAACGCAGGTAGTCGAAGGCGCGCGGCCGGACCAGCCGGATGCCACCGGAGATGCCGTCCATGACCGCGCCGAGCGCGACGCCGGCGAGCGTCAGCCGGATCGGCGTGGCACCGGCGCGCCCGGCCGACCCGAGCAGGTAGACCAGGCTCAGCGCGAAGGCGACGCCGGCGAAGCCGAACCACATGTACTGCGACAGGCTGGTCAGGCCGAGCACGCCGACCGCGAACACCACGAACAGCCCGGCACCGGCGTTGATGCCGAGGATCTGGGTGTCGGCGAGCGGGTTGCGGGTGACCGCCTGGATGACCGCGCCGGACAGTCCGAGGGCGACCCCGGCGAGCAGGCCCACGATCGTGCGCGGCACCCGCAGGTCCCGCACGATCGACTGATCGTCGGTGTCGGTGTAGTGGAAGAACGCGTCCCAGACCGTGCCGATATGGATGGTACGGGTGCCGAGCGCGATGCCGGCCAGGCAGACCAGCGCGAGCACGCCCAGGCAGGCGAGCAGTCCGGCGCCCCGCCGCACCCGGCCGGTCCCGGTGCCCACGGCCGCGGCCGGCCCGGGCCGCGCGGGCGTACGCGTGAGGACCATGCAGGAAAGCTTAGGCTAACCTTCCTAGTGCGTCACCACCGGTCGAGACGGGCGGAGAGCACCGCGAGCGCGGCCATCCCGGCCGTTGAGGTGCGCAGGACCGCGTCGCCGAGCCGCACGGGATGCGCGCCCGCGCCGACGAAGGCGCCCAGCTCCTGGTCGCTGATCCCGCCCTCGGGCCCGACGATCAGCACGATCTCCCCGGCCTGGGGCAGCTTGGCGCCGGTGAGCCGGTCGGTGGCCTCCTCGTGCAGCACGAACCCGGCGGCGGCCTCGGACAGCCGCGCGCAGACCCGCTTGGTGCTGGTGTCCGGGGTGCCCGAGACGGCCGGAAGCCACGGCCTCCGCGCCTGCTTCGCGGCCTCGCGCGCGGTGCTCACCCACTTTTCCCGGGCCCGCTCGCCGCGGTCGCCGCGCCACTGCGCGACCGACCGCGAGGCGGCCCAGGGCACGATCTCGTCGACCCCGATCTCGGTCATCGCCTGCACGGCGAGCTCGCCCCGGTCGCCCTTGGCGATGCCCTGCACCACGACCAGCCGCGGATCGGGCGCGGCCCGGAAATCCCGGCCGAGGACGGCGACGTCGATGCTGCCCCGGCCGACGGCGGTGACCTCGGCGGTGGCGGTCCCACCCCGCCCGTCGCCGAGCAGCAGCACCTCACCGACCTTCAGCCGCTGCACCGTGGCGGCGTGATGCCCCTCGGCGCCGCCCAGGGTGTACCGCTTCCCGCCGGGCAGGTCGTCAACCAAGAACAGAGGCGCAGACACCAGCACACGCTACCCGGCATCCGGCACGGGAGATCACCGGTCCGGGACCGCCGGATCGCTCAGTGGCCGTTGAAGGCGTCCCGCATGCGGGAGAAGAATCCGCCCTGCTTGCTCAGCTCGGCGATGTCCTCACCCCGGGTCTTCGCGAAGTCGCGCAGCATCCGCTCCTGGTCGGCGGTCAGCTTGGTCGGCGTCTTGACGTCGAGGTGCACGAAGAGCTCACCCCGGCCCTGGCCGCGCAGGTGCGGCACGCCCTTGCCCCGGATGCGCAGCGTCGAGGCCGGCTGGGTGCCCGGCTTGACCTCGATGTTCTCCTCGCTGTCCAGGGTCTTGATGGTCAGCCGCGTGCCCAGCGCCGCCGCGGTCATCGGCAGGGTCACCCGGCAGTGCAGGTCGTCGCCCTTGCGCGAGTAGACGTCGTGCGGGCGCTCGTGGATCTCCACGTAGAGGTCGCCGGCGGTGCCGCCGCCGGGGCCCACCTCGCCCTGCTGCGCCAGGCGGATGCGCATGCCGTCCTCCACGCCCGCCGGGATCTTCACCGTCAGGGAGCGGCGGGTGCGGATGCGGCCGTCGCCGGCGCAGGTCGGGCAGGGCTGCGGGATGACCGTGCCGTGCCCCTGGCAGACGTGGCAGGGCTTGGCCGAGACGACCTGGCCGAGGAAGGTGCGCTGCACCGACTGGACCTCGCCGCGGCCGCCGCACGTCTCGCAGGTCGCGAGGTGGGTGCCGGGCGCGGTGCCCGCGCCGGAGCACTGGGTGCACAGCACGGCCGTGTCGACGGTGATCGGCGCCTCGACGCCGAAGGCCGTCTCCACCAGGTCGAGCTCCAGGCGCAGGATCGCGTCGGCGCCCGGGCGGGTGCGCGGCCGCGGGCCGCGGGAACCGCCGCCGGCCGCCGTGCCGAAGAAGGCGTCCATGATGTCCTGGAAGCCCACGAACGGTCCGGCTCCGCCGGGGCCGCCGGGGCCGCCCGCGCCGCCGCCGGGTGCCAGCGGGTCGCCGCCGAGGTCCACGATCTGACGCTTCTGGTCGTCCGAGAGAACCTCGTACGCCGCGTTGATGTCCTTGAACTTCTCGTGCGCTTCCGGGTCCGGATTCACATCCGGATGGAATTGACGGGCCAGCTTGCGATAGGCGCGCTTGATCTCGTCGTCGGTGGCTTCGCGGCCGATGCCGAGAATTCCGTAGTAGTCCTTGGCCACAGGGTTCGAGTCCTCATGTCTGCCCCGCGCTTCGCGCTGGAGACCTTCGTCGCGGTTGCGTCAGTTTTGTGCCAGCAGGTCGCCAACGTAGCGTGCCACGGCACGTACGGTCGCGATGGTGCCGGGGTAATCCATCCGGGTGGGCCCCAGCACACCGAGCCCACCAACGATCGTCGTGCCTGGTCCGTAACCCGTGCTCACCACGGACGCCGCCCGCAGGTTGTCGATCTCATTCTCGTCGCCGATGCGGACCCGGGTGGTGCTGGGCTCGACCTCGCCGATGAGCTTGAGGAGGATGACCTCCTCTTCGAGCGCCTCCAGGACCGGACGCAGCGAACCCTGGAAGTCCAGCACGCCGCCCCGGGTCAGGTTCGCCGTACCCGCCAGGGCGAGGCGTTCCTCACTGCGCTCGACCAGTGTCTCCAGCAGCACCGACGCGACACAGGCCATCGTGGTGCGCTTCTCGGGGTCCGACTCGTCGACGAGCGCGGCCACCAGCGGCGGGGTGTCGGACAGCTTCTCGCCGCTCAGCTTAGTGTTGATCTTGCGACGCATGTCCAGCACGTCGTCGGTGTGCGTCGGCCCCGGCAGCTCGACCAGGCGCTGCTCGACCCGGCCGGTGTCCGCGATCATCACCAGCATCAGCCGGGTGGTGGAGATCGGCACCAGCTCGAGATGGCGCACCGACGAGCGGGCCAGGCTCGGATATTGAACGACGGCGACCTGGCGGGTGAGCTGGGCGAGCAGGCGCACCGTGCGGTGCACCACGTCGTCGAGGTCGACCGCGCCGACCAGGAAACGCTCGATCGCGCGCCGCTCGGCCGGGCTCAGCGGCTTGACCCGCGACAGCCGGTCGACGAAGAGGCGGTAGCCCGCGTCGGTCGGCACCCGGCCCGCACTGGTGTGCGGCTGCCGGATGTAGCCCTCCTCCTCGAGCACCGCCATGTCGTTACGGACCGTCGCCGGGGAGACCCCGAGCTGGTGGCGCTCGACCAGGGCCTTGCTGCCGACCGGCTCCTGGGTCGACACGTAGTCCTCGACGATGGCGCGCAACACTTCAAGCTTGCGGTCGTCGAGACTCACGCCGAACCCCTCCCCGCCGCCCTGGCACTCCTCAAAGTCGAGTGCCAGTCTACGTCGCCGCCGCGCCGCGCGCGATGATCAATCGTCGGTGCCCGCGGCGGCCAGCCGACTGTCTATTCTCCGACCTCGCCCGGGTGTTGCCTCGCCACGTTCGACCTGCGGTCCTACCGTGTGCGACATGACTGAACCGCCGCGCCCTCCCGGCGAGGGAGATCCCTCGGACCCCACCAGGCCATTCAACCCACATCCGGGTAACGATCCAGCCCCCGGATCGCCCCCGCCGCCGCCGGCGTACGGCTCACCGCAACCGCCGGCGTACGGCAGCCCACCGCCCACGTCCGGCGGCGGCTACACGCCACCGCCCACGTCCGGCGGCGGCTACCCGCCCCCGCCCGGCCCCGGCTACGGCCCGCCTCCCGGCGGCCAGCAGTACGGGCAGCAGTACGGCCAGCAGCCCGGCGGGTACCCCCCGCAGGGTTATGGTGCGGGCGGCGACGACAAGACCTGGATCCTGGTCACCCACTTCGGCGGCGCGGCCGGCGCCTTCCTCGGCGGCGGCTGCTCGGGCTGGATCGCGCCGCTGGTGGCGCTGCTGGCCCGGGGCAACCAGTCGCCCGCGGTGCGCGCCGAGGCGGTCAAGGCGCTGAACTTCCAGATCCTCTGGACCATCATCGCGATCGTCGGCTGGGTGCTGAGCTGCATCGTCGTCGGAATCTTCATCGGCCTGGCCGCCTGGGCCATCGCCACGATCTTCGGCGTCATCGCCGGCGTCAAGGCGAACAACAACGAGCCGTACAACTACCCGATGACGGTTCAAATGATCAAGTAGTGACCCGGCCGTGACGCCGGGTCCAGGCCCGGCGTCACGGCAGCAGGTCGCGGATCACCGCGTCGGCGAGCAGCCGGCCGCGCAGCGTCAGCACCACCCGGCCGTCGTCGTAGGCGCCCGGCTCCAGCAGGCCGTCGCCGAGCGCCTGCGCGGCGCCCTTGCGCCCGGTCGCGTCGAGCGCGGCCACCGGCAGTCCGTCGCTGAGCCGGACCCGCAGCATCACGTCCTCGACGTGGCGATCGGCGTCCGTCAGGATCTCCCGCCCCAGGCCGGGCGAGACACCCTCACCCACCCTTTTCGCGTACGCCGTGGGGTGCTTGACGTTCCACCAGCGCACGCCGCCGACGTGGCTGTGCGCGCCCGGCCCGAGTCCCCACCAGTCGCCGCCGGTCCAGTAGAGCAGGTTGTGCCGGCAGCGCGCCTGCTGCGTCGTCGCCCAGTTGGACACCTCGTACCAGGAGAAACCCGCGCCGCCGAGCGCGGCCTCCGCGGCAAGGTAGCGGTCCGCGGCAACGTCGTCCTCCGGGTACGGCAGCTCGCCGCGCCGCATCTTCGCCGCCATCCGGGTGCCGTCCTCGACGATCAGCGAGTACGCGCTGACGTGGTCCACCCCGGCCCTGATCACCGCGTCCAGCGAGGCGGCGAAGTCCTCCGGCCGCTCCCCCGGCGTACCGTAGATCAGGTCGAGGTTGACGTGCTCGAACCCGGCCTCGCGGGCCTCGACCGCCGCCTGCGGAGCCCGGCCGGCCGTGTGCTTGCGGTCGAGGATCGCCAGCACGCTCGGGGCGGCGGACTGCATGCCCAGCGAGATGCGGGTGAAGCCGGCCGCGCGCAGCGCCCGCAGCGAGCGCGGGTCGACCGACTCCGGGTTGGCCTCGGTGGTGACCTCGGCGCCGTCGGCCAGCCCCCAGGTCCGGTCGATGCCCTCGAGGATCCGGCCGAGATCGCCGGGATCGAGCAGGGTCGGCGTGCCGCCGCCCACGAACACGGTGTCGACCGGGGCGCCGGTGACGCTCGCGGCCAGCTTCAGCTCGGCCAGGACCGCGTCGGCGTAACCCTCCCGGCTCGCACCGCCCCCCAGCTCACCGGCCGTGTAGGTGTTGAAGTCGCAGTATCCGCAGCGGCTCGCGCAGAACGGGACGTGTACGTAGACCCCGAACCCGCGCCGGCCGACCGCGCTCAGTGCGCTATCGGGCAGGGACCCGTCGCTGGGTACGGGCTCACCATCGGGTGGAGGACCAGGCATTCCTCAAGTGTGCACGCACACGGTTAAGGTTCCGGCATGGAGCTGGTCCGTACCGCCACCGACGCCGGGGTGGCCACCTTGACGCTGGACAGCCCGGCGAACCGAAATGCCCTTTCCTCCCTGCTGATGCGAGAGCTGCTCGACGCGCTCGGCGCCGCGCTCACGGATCCCGCGGTCCGGGCGGTGGTGATATCGCACACCGGGCCGGTCTTCTGCTCGGGCGCCGACCTGAAGGAGACCGCGGAGGCCCGCAAGACCGGCAAGATACCCGCCGAACTGCTCGCGGACGTGCTGGCGGCGATCTGGGAGTTCCCCAAGCCGGTCCTGGCCCGGATCGCCGGCCCGGCCCGGGCGGGCGGGCTCGGCCTGATCGCGGCCGCGGACATCGCCGTCTGTACCCGGGAGGCGACGTTCGCGTTCTCCGAGGTGCGGCTCGGGGTGATCCCCGCGGTGATCAGTGCCACCGTGCTGCCACGGCTCGCGCCCCGCGCGGCGGCCGAGTTCTACCTGACCGGCGACGTCTTCGACGGCGCACGGGCGGCCGAGATCGGGCTGGTCACGGCCGCCGTGGAGGCCGACCGGCTGGACGCGGCCGTGGCCGCGTACACCCAGGCCCTGGTCCGCGGCGGCCCGCTGGCCCTGGCCGGCACCAAGCAACTGCTGCGCCGGCCGCCCGCCGACACCATCCGGGCGGATCTGGCCGACCTGTCGGAGCGCTCGGCCGGTTATTTCCGATCGGCCGAGGGCATCGAGGGCGTCTCGGCCTTCCGGGAGAAGCGTCCCGCCTCATGGGTCCCGGTGACGCACGACGCAAGCGCTCGTTGACTACGCTTGTCACCTGACGGAGGGAGTGTGCGTGCGGAGAAAGCCGGTTGTGCTGGTCGCTCTGCTCGCGCTCGTCGGCGCCCTCGGGGTCGTGGTCGCCGTCAATTCCATCGGCGGAAACCTGAAGCTGCCGCATATCGGGCCCGAGTGCACGGTGCGCGCCGACGGCGAGGTCACGCTCGATCTGGTCCAGATGGCGAACGCCGCGACGATCGCCGCGGTCGGCGTGCGGCGCAAGATGCCCGAGCGGGCCGTGGTGGTCGCGCTGGCCACCGCCTTCCAGGAGTCCAAGCTGGAAAACCTGGACAACGGCGACCGGGATTCGGTCGGCCTGTTCCAGCAGCGGCCCAGCCAGGGCTGGGGCACCCCGGAGAAGATCCAGGATCCCCGCTACGCCGCGAGCAAGTTCTACTCCTCCCTCAAGAAGGTCAAGGGCTGGGAGCGGATGCGGATCACCGACGCGGCCCAGCGGGTGCAGCGCTCGGCCTACCCGCACGCCTACGAGAAGTGGGCCGACGAGTCCGCGGTGCTCGCCAAGGCGCTGACCGGCGGCGCCATCGGCGCCGTCGAGTGCACGATCACCGGTGAGCCCGCGCTGCGCGGCGCCGCCGCCGCCACCGCGCTGGCGGCCGGCATGCGCCTCGACTGGGGCAGGGGCCTCGACTCCGTCGAGTCGTCGCGGGCCAGCGGCCTGACCGTCACCGTCCAGGACGCCAGGATCGGCTGGCGCTACGCGCACTGGCTCGTCTCGCACGCCAGCGGCACCGGCCTGTCCCGGGTGCGCTACGCCAGCCTCGAGTGGAACGCGCCCGACGGCAGGTGGCAGCCGGTAACCGGCGACCAGGCCGCGGACAACGGCACCGTCGTGGCCGAAGTCTTCAGCTGAACGACTCATCGACGGATGTGAGCAGCAAAGGCTTACTCCTCACCTTCGCATTCACGGCCGCTGGAGGCGTCCGGCACCGGCGGCCGGATGTTCCCTGGTCATAGCGCTGCGTATACATCGTCGTGGACAGACAGCGACCGGGCTGGTACTAGTTATTCGTGCTCCACGCCATCGAATGGGTCCTCCTCGGAGCCGCGAGCGTCACCGCCGTCATCATCGGAGTCAGCCGCTACAAGCCGGCCCGGGTCGGCCCCTGGCTGTTGCTCGCCGCCGCCGTCGCCTCGCTGGCCATCGGTGACGTCTTCTACGCCCTGCAGCGATTCGTGGCCGCGGAATTCTCCTACCTGGCGATGTTCGCCTTCGTCGCGCTGTCTCTGCTGCAGCTGACCCGCGGCGGCGCGATCCTCATGAATCGGGCCCGGCTGATCGACCTGCTCGCCTTCGCGTGCTCGGCGCTGCTGGTCGTGTGGGTCTTCATAATCGGCGACAGCGGACAGTTCGGCATGATCTCGGCCGCCGACGTGATCGGCGGCCTGCTGCTGGTCGGCGTCGCCGTGCGGCTGATCACGGCGGCCTGGTTCAACTGGTCGGCGGTGCTGCTCGGCATCGGCGCGCTGGGCATGCTGGTCAGCGACATCGCCTACCCGACCGCGCCCAGCCCGGTGACCGAGTCCGGCTACATCGTGCTCTACCTGGCCTGGGGCGCCGCGGCGTTACACCCGTCGATGGCCCGGCTGACCGGCCCGATACCGACCCGACCGGTCAAGTGGCAGAGCCACTGGACCGCGCTGCTGGGCATCTCCGTGGCAACGCCGCCGCTGGTCCTGCTGATCGAGGCCGTCTCCGGCACCGTCCGCGACGGCGTGGCGATCGCCGCGGCCGGCGGCCTGACGCTGGTGCTGACGTTCACCAGGCTCTCGGACTCGGTCGCGCAGAACGCCCAGGCGCTGACCCGCGAGCGGGTCCTGCGGGAGGCCACCGCGGCGCTCGTCGCGGCGGCCGACGAGACGGCGGTGGACGAGGCGGTCCGCGCCGCCGTCACCCAGCTGCTGCCCCCGCACGACGTGCGGCGCATCGTGTTCGCCGCGGACGACCGCCAGCTCACCCTGGCCGCCCTGCCCGCGGCGCAGACGGGTCCCCGCCCCCGGAGCTGGTGGCTGGACGAGCAGAAGAAGACCGACGACCAGGGCGCGGCCGAGGCCACCCTGGTCTGTCCGCTGTGGCTGGAACCGCTGGCGGTGGCCCGCCCGAACGGCGGCGCGCTGGTGCTGTCGGGCCGCATGGACATGCTGACCGCCAGCCGCGACGCCCTCGAGGTGCTGGCCGGGCAGGCCGCGCTGGCCCTGGACCGGATCTCGCTGGTCGAGGCGGTGGGCCGCCGCGACAGCGACCTGTACCTGCGTGCGGTGATCCGCAACACCGCCGACGTCATGCTCGTCATCGACGAGGACCAGCAGATCCGGTATGCGAGCCCCGCGCTGCGCGAGCTGATCGGCGTGGCCGAACTGCCGCCGTTCGCCACGCTGCACGACCTGGTCCACCCCGACGACCGCGGCCAGGTGCGCCGGGCGCTGCGCGACGAGGGCGACGGGGTGGTTTACTGCGCGCTGCAGCGCACGGACGAGCGCCAGATCCTGGTCGAGGCGACCTACCGCGACCTGCGTGACGACCGCCTGGTGCAGGGCTATGTGGTGACGATGCGGGACGTCACGCATTCGCACGACCCGATGGATCGGGTGCCGCACCTGGCGAACGTGGACGGGCTGCCCGCCTGGGTCAACCGCCGCAGCGCCCAGCACAAGTTCCGCTACTGACCCGCGGGCGCTTCCCGTCGGGGCGCGCCCTTTCGTCCCGCCGCCGCTTCCCGTCCCAGCGCGCCTCCCGTCCCAGCGCGCCTTCTCGTTCCGGCGCTCGGGATGCGGCGATCTGTGATTGGGCGCGCCGAAGCCCCGGACCAGGAGGCCCGGGGCTTCGGTCGTTGTCGCCTTGGTCAGCGGGTGATGCGGCGACGGCCGCCGGTGCCGACCACCAGGGCCACACCGATCGCGGCCAGCACGACCTGGAACGCCAGCTCGATCCAGTCGATGCCGTTGGTCGAGTCCACGCCGAAGGCTCGGGCGAGCACCGTGCCCAGCAGCGCGGCGACGACACCGATGACCATGGTCAGCCAGATCGGGATGTTCTGCTTACCGGGTACGACCAGGCGGCCGAGCGCGCCGATGATCAGGCCGACGATGAGAGCGGTGATGATGCCGGTGATGCTCATGGGGGTCCCCCTCGGGTCGAGAAGCTGTCGCGTTCGTCTGACCCGAGGAATTCCCGTGCTTTCCGGAACCCAAACCGATCTACTTCTTGGAGCCCTTACTTTCACCCGAGTCGGACGTCGACAGCGCGGCGATGAAGGCCTCCTGCGGCACCTCGACGCGGCCGACCATCTTCATCCGCTTCTTGCCTTCCTTCTGCTTCTCCAGCAGCTTGCGCTTACGGCTGATGTCACCGCCGTAGCACTTGGCGAGGACGTCCTTGCGGATGGCGCGGATCGTCTCCCGGGCGATGATCCGGCTGCCGATGGCCGCCTGGATCGGCACCTCGAACTGCTGCCGCGGGATGAGCTTCTGCAGCTTCGCCGCGATGGTGACGCCGTAGTTGTAGGCCTTGTCCTTGTGCACGATCGCGCTGAACGCGTCGACGGGCTCGCCGTGCAGCAGGATGTCGACCTTGACCAGCTCGGCGGCCTGCTCGCCCGAGGGCTCGTAGTCGAGCGACGCGTAGCCCTTGGTCTTGGACTTCAGCTGGTCGAAGAAGTCGAAGATGATCTCGCCGAGCGGCAGCGTGTAGCGCAGCTCCACCCGCTCGGTGGACAGGTACTCCATGCCGAGCAGCTGACCCCGGCGGCTCTGGCAGAGCTCCATGACCGCGCCGACGAACTCGTTGGGAACGAGGACCGTGGCCCGAACCGTCGGCTCATGGATCTCGGCGATCTTGCCCTCGGGGAACTCGCTCGGGTTGGTGACGACGAACTCCGCGGCATCCTCGGTGAAGACCCGGTAGACCACGTTGGGCGCGGTGGAGATCAGGTCGAGGTTGAACTCGCGTTCGAGCCGCTCGCCGATGATCTCGAGGTGCAGCAGGCCGAGGAAGCCACACCGGAAGCCGAACCCGAGCGCCGTGCTCGTCTCCGGCTCGTAGGTCAGCGAGGCATCGTTGAGCTGCAGCTTGTCGAGCGCGTCCCGCAGCGCCGGATAATCCGAGCCGTCGATCGGGTAGAGGCCGGAATAGACCATCGGCTTCGGGTCGGAGTAGCCGCCCAGCGCCTGCTGCGCCGGCCGGTTGTTGCCGGTGACGGTGTCGCCGACCCGGGACTGGCGAACGTCCTTCACGCCGGTGATGAGGTAGCCGACCTCGCCGACGCCGAGGGCGCCGGCCTTCTCCATCTCGGGCGAGACGACGCCGATCTCCAGCAGCTCGTGCACGGCCCCGGTGGACATCATCTTGATCCGGTCCCGGGCCTCGATCCGCCCGTCGATGACCCGGACGTAGGTGACGACCCCGCGGTAGACGTCGTACACCGAGTCGAAGATCATCGCGCGGGCCGGCGCGGCGGCGTCACCGACCGGCGGCTGGAACTGGCGGACGACCTCGTCCAGCAGGTGCGCCACCCCGACGCCGGTCTTGCCGGAGACCCGGAGCACGTCCGACGGCTCGCAGCCGATCAGCTTCGCGAGCTCCTCGGCGTACTTCTCGGGCTGAGCGGCCGGCAGGTCGATCTTGTTGAGCACCGGGATGATGTGCAGGTCGTTCTCCATCGCCAGGTACAGGTTGGCGAGGGTCTGCGCCTCGATGCCCTGCGCCGCGTCGACGAGCAGAACCGCGCCCTCGCAGGCGGCCAGGCTGCGGGAGACCTCATAGGTGAAGTCGACGTGCCCCGGCGTGTCGATCATGTTGAGGACCGCGGTGTCGCCCGTGCGATCGCCCTCCCGGACGACCCAGGGCATCCGCACGGCCTGGCTCTTGATGGTGATGCCGCGCTCGCGCTCGATGTCCATCCGGTCGAGATACTGCGCGCGCATCTGCCGTGGGTCGACCACGCCGGTGATCTGCAGCATCCGGTCGGCCAGGGTCGACTTCCCGTGGTCGATGTGCGCAATGATGCAGAAGTTGCGGATGCGACCCGGATCGGTCGCTCCGATGATGTTCACGCCGGGGTCGAGCGGTCCAGGCACGATCGTCCGTTCTTCTCAAGCGAGCTGGCTACCGACGGAGACGCCGGCAACGTCTATCGTCCCACGCCGCCACCGAGCGCCAGGATCACACCCGGTCGAGGGGCAGATGAGGCGATTCGGGAAGGTCGACGCTGATCCGATCCCCGGGCCGGATCGTGCCGCCGTGCAGGACCACCGCCATGACCCCCGCCTTACGGACCAAATTTCCCCGGCCGTCCCGGCCGAGGACGTGTTTAAGCAGGCCGGCGCGGTAGCCGTTGATCTGGTTACAGGGGTTACGAAGCCCGGTGACAATCACCGCCGGGCGCGGAGCCCCCTCACCCACCTCCGAGTTCCCGGCCCCCTTCCCGGCCGGACTCCCAGCCAGATTCCCGGCGGAGCTCCCGGCTGGATTCCCGGCCAGGTTGCCGGCTGAGCTCTTGGCCTGGCTCCCGGCTGGGTTCTTGGCTGGGCTTTCAGTTAGGTACTCGGCCTCGATCCGCGCCGCGAGGACCGCCACCACGGCGGCGATCGCGTCGCCGGTATCCGCAGCGGCCGCGGCCGCGACAACGGCGGCGGCGCGCTCCACCGGCCCGACCGGACCCGCCGCACCGTCCGCGCACCCGGCCCGAACCGCCGCACCGTCCGGGGGCCCCGTGGTGGTTGCGGCAGCGGCCGCACCGACCGGCGGCGGACCGAAGCGCAGAATCGTGCCGACCGGCAGACCGAGCAGGTCGAGCCCGACGGTGGTGACGTTCTCCCCCAGGCCACCCGCCGGCACCTCGTACCCCTGCGTGCGCACCTCGTCATGCAGTTCGGCGTGGATGAGGTGGACCTGGCGCAGGTTCGGCTGGGTCGGGTCCGCCGCAACCCGGCCCCTGTGCTTGACCGTTGTGCCCGCGTGCACGTCACCCGCCACGCCGAGGCCGGCCACCAGAGTGATCTCGCCCCGCGTCGGTTTCGTGAACGAATACACGTCATTGCAGCTCACCGAGGCGACGACGCCCGGTTCCGCTCCGACAATCCCGGCAACCGCCGGCTTCCGCTGATAGACGCCCATGGACCCGATTCTGCCCAGGCGACATCGTCTCCTCGACCCCGTTTCCCACCGCGTGGCTATCGGCTGGCATCCCCCGGCCTCTCGACCACGTCCCGCCGCGCCCGCTCCCGGCCGGGCCTCCGCCACCATCGCCGGGCCTCCGCCACCATCGCCGGGTCGGCCCGCCATCGCCGGGTCGGCCCGCGGGCCGAGGGTGGCGCCGAGCGCTCAACCGCGAGGCCCAAGACCCGGCCGCCAAGGTCTCCGGCAGCCGCGCCGCACCGGCACACCGGCACCGACCTCAGTCGGCGACGGCGGCGCGGCCGGAGTGAATGTGCGCCACGGATCAGTCAGTCCGGCGGCTCCAGGAACAGCTCGGAGAGGCGGGGCAGGCGCCGTTGCATCTCTTCCTCGTTGTCGAAGTCCCACAGCATCGCCGCGTCCGGCCTGCTCGGCGCCGTCGTCCTCGCGGGCAGCTCCGAGCCCGTGGCCTGCCGGTGCGCCTCTTCCGCGATGGCCAGCACCTCCTCGGCCTCGAAGACCGCGCCCGTCGACGCGGCGGCGCGCACCGCCGGGAGGTCGGCAAGCGAGTCGGGCTCGCGGACGGCCCGGGCCACCACCTCCCGGCCGTTGGCGATCAGCCAGCCCCGGAAGTTGTCGAAGCCGTCGTCGGAGCAGCCCCCGTTGATCAGGTAGGCCGCCGCCCACAGGTCCTCCTTGCCGGAGGCCGCCATGACCTTGTCGAGGTGGAGGCCCCACGCCACGATCTCGGCGGGGTCGCGGGCGGCCAGGTCTGCGATGGCGCGCTTGGCCACCTCGTCAGGCGAACCCGGCCGGTCGGCGGTCGCCCGGTCGATGACCGTCCAGAAGTCGTCCGTTCTCATGGCCACAGCCTGCCAGCCGGGTACGACAGGAACGGGGAGGCAGGATGGGGACATGCGCGCGGTGTCCCTCCCCGAGGTTGCCTACGGTGCTACGGCCGTACGCCCGGATTGGGGTGAGCTGCCCGCGGGCCTGCGGGATGCGATCAGCGCGCGGCTCGGCGGCCCCGTCACGGCCGCGGTCAGCGCGGGCGGCGGCTTCACCCGCGCCTTCGCGGCCCTGCTCACGACGGCCTCCGGGGATCGGGCGTTCGTCAAGGCCGCACCGCTGACCGAGCCGCTCTCCGATTGGTACGCGCGTGAGGCTGCGATCACCGCCGCCCTGCCGCCGGAGGTGCCGGCCGCCCGGCCGCGGTGGACGCTGGCAGCCGAGGGGCACTTCGTGCTGTGCCTCGAGGCGGTCGAGGGCCGCCTGCCCGCGCTGCCCTGGGCGCCCGCCGACCTGTCCGCCGCACTGTCCGCGTGGGAGGCGTCGGCGGCGGCGTTGAGCAGGCCCTCCGCCGAGCTGCTCGGTCTCGGCCTGCCAGCGCTCGGCGACATCGTGCGCGACGAGTTGTCCTGGTGGTCCGAGATCGCGGGCGGGCGCGCGCCCCTGCCACCCGCGCCGGCCTGGGTGCCCGGGCGGCTGGACGAGCTGGCCGCGCTGGAACGAGGACTGCCGGCCCTGGTCGCGGGGCCCGGCATGCTGCACGGCGACCTGCGGGTGGACAACCTCCTCCTCGACCGCGGCGGCAAGGCGTGGCTCTGCGACTGGACCTGGCCGTGCCTGGGCGAGCCGTGGTTCGACACGGTGACGCTGCTGATCACGGCGTACGCGAGCGGGCTGGACGTCGACGCCGCTCTGTCCGGTTGGCACGCACCACCCGCGGGTGTCGACGGCGCCCTGGCCGCGCTCGGCGGATATTGGCTGACACGTGCCGCCGGAGGACCGAGCAGTGCTTCGCCACACAGCCGCCAGCATCAGCGCTTCAGCGGCGAACAGGCCCTCGGCTGGCTCGCCGAACGCCGCGGCTGGGCCTCCTAGGCGCAACCACGACCTTCACGCCCCCGTCAACTAGGGACCGACCCGCCCTCGCCGGCACCACCCCACTATGGCTGATACTGGTACTTTTCGGTCAGTGCCGTCGGGCGTGCCGATGCTGGGCCACCTTGATCAGACGGCCCGGCGGCCCGGTCAAACGCCGGTGACCACCCGCGCCACCTGGGCTTTCTTCGCCGCGTCGAGGCGCCGTGGGGCCCAGCGATTTGGGTGGCGCCGAGCAGGCCTGATACATTGGTTCGTCGCGTGTGGTGACGTTGCTTTTGGCTGCGATCGCCACCGTCCGAGTACATCATCCGAACTAGTCAGGACAAGGCTGTCGCGTGGCGAACATCAAGTCCCAGATCAAGCGCAACCGGCAGAACGAGAAGGCCCGGCTGCGCAACAAGTCGGTCAAGTCGTCGCTCAAGACCGCGATTCGCAAGCTGAACGAGGCGAGCGAGGCCGGTAACAGCGAGACGGCCACCGTGCTGCTGCGTGACGCCTCGCGCCAGCTCGACAAGGCCGTGAGCAAGGGCGTCATCCACAAGAACCAGGCGGCGAACCGCAAGTCGGCCATCGCCAAGCGGGTCGCCTCGCTGTCTGCCTGACCGCAGGCTGGTCATATAGACCGCACCTCCGGGCACCGCAGGACCTTCGGGTTCAGCGGTGCCTGAGTTGTATCCACCTACCGGTGGCCGAGCGCAGCAGCGACACGCCAGGCAGCGTCGCAGATCGGCTTGGGGGACGAACCCGGCAGCCCTGTTCTTGGCGCACCTCGGCCCGCCCGGCCGCTTGCCCGGGGTTCGCCGGCTCCGGCCTGGGAGCAGCAGCAGAACGCCGCCGCGCGGGGCCATGCTGTCTCGCCCGGCGGCCTACGCGGCGCAGCGGGAGCTCACCCGGCCGCCGACCTCCGAAAGCCCCGGCAACACGAACCGAGACCTATCCCTGCCGCCGACCTCCCACTGTCCCCGGCCGCATGAACCGAGACCTATCCCGGTCAGCGACCTCCGAGGACATCCCGGGAGCAGGCACCGGGACCTATCCAGCCGCCGGCTCCGAGGACCCAGCAACAGTGCCGGCCGGCCGCGACCTCCGAGACCCCAGCAACAGGCACCACCGCGCCGCCGACCTCCGAGGACCTCGGCAACAGGCACCGGGACTTATCCCGGCTGCCGACCTTCGAGAACGCCGCTGACCGCAGACAACCGGATCCGAGCCGGCCACCGACCTCCGGGCGCCCGGCAGCACGAACCGCAGCCCTGCGACCAATGATCACCGTTGGTAATTGCCGCTGGCCGAGATGCTGCTCACGGCGGACCGCGGGTTACTCGTAGCGGCGCGCGGCCGACTGGCGGGCCCTCTGCTGGCGGTCGTCCAGTGGCTCCACCCACTGCCAGGCGACCGGCGGCTCGTTCAGGGCGATCGCGTCGATCATCGACGGCGGCGGCGTCCATCGGTCGCCTATGGGGCCTCCGGGCACCGCCGCGTGCCGGATCTCCGTGGAACGCAGCGCCGAGGCGCCGCCGAGCTGGGAGGCCGCGATCATCGAGGCGGACAGCCGCACCGTCTCCGCCGCCGCGTGTTCCGATGCGCGGGCGACCGAGTGCACGCCGCCCGCCGGCCGCGTGATGCCGCGCCGGATCAGCTTTCCCGCCACCACGTCGTTGAGCTTGACCATCACCGCGACCATCGCCGGCAGGACCAGCACGCCCCACCAGCTGACCAGCTCGGCCAGCGCCAGCAGGATGCCCAGCGCCACGGCGCCCTCGAGGAACACGAAGCAGAGGAAGCCGCTGGGCGCCAAGTATTGAAGACCCAGCATGCGGGCGTAAAGCGGTTGCTGGCGGGCCTCGTCGCGGGACATTCCGGCGCGCCGCGACCGGCTCATCGCGCACCTCCGGATCGGCGCGCGGCGGCGACGGCGAAGACCGCCTGCTCCAGCGCGTAGCCGCGGTCCTCGGCGCCGCCCTTGACCGCCGCGTTGCAGTCGGCGGCCGCGCGCATCGCGTCGACCAGGCCCTCCGGGGTCCAGCCTCGGCTGCGTTCCTGGGCCTTCTGGATCTTCCACGCGGGCATGCCCAGCGAACTGGCCATCTGGTATGGATTGCCGCGGCCCGCCGAGGCCACCCGCGCGACCGTGCGCACGCCGTCGGCGATGGCGTCCGCGATCGGCACCGGGTCGACGCCGACGTGCAGCGCCCAGCGCAACGCCTCGAGCGCGCCCGGCACGTCGCCGACCATGGCCGCGTCGGCCACCGCGAAGCCGCTGACCTCGGCCCGGCCCTTGTAGTAGCGCGCCACCACGTCCGCAGTCATCTTGCCGTCGGTGTCGGCGAGCAGCTGGGAGCAGGCGGCGGCAATCTCGCGCAGGTCGCTGCCCACGGCCGCGAGCAGCGCGGATGCGGCCTGCTCGTCGCAGCGGCCGCCGTGACGCCGGAACTCGTCGCGCACGAACGCGATCCGCTCGCGGTCGCCCTTGAGCTTCGCCACGGGCACGACCGTCGCGCCGGCCGTGCGCAGCCCGTCCGCGAACGCCTTGCCCTTGGCGCCGCCGACGTGGGCGACGATCAGCGTGACTTCCGGATCGGGATTCTTCGCATATGCCAGCAGCGCGGCGACGAGGTCCTTGCGCGCGTCCTGCCCGCTGCGGATCACCAGCACCCGCCGCCCGCCGAACAGCGACGGGCTGAGCATCTCGGCGACCTCGCCGGCGCTGAGGGCGCCCGCCTCATACTCACGGACGTCGGCGCCCGGCTCGTCGGCCCGTGCGGCGGCGACCGCCGCGGCGATCGCCCGGGCGGCGAGCAACTCCTCGTCGCCTTGGACGAGCAACAACGAGGCGGGTGGGGCGGTGTTCACGTCCGAAATCTTCGCACGAAGGCCTGACGCTTCCGCAGAGCTCACTCCTTTGCGCAGCCCTCCAGGCACCGAACGCGAAAGCAGACATATCGGTGATCCGCCATGCGGTTCCGGTCGTAATGGTTCTCGATCAGGCTGAATGTCTGCCTTGTGAGGCGAACGTGATCCGACGCACATACGAACCGATCGCCCTGGGTCGAATCGCACTCTCGGGCTAATCCGGGCGTGTCGCAGGCTGCGGACGCCGGTAGGCAGACGCGACGGGACCCCGGTCGCGGCGGCCTCCCGGGCGCTCAGTGGTCCTTCGGCAGATCCGGGCCCGCGGTCGCCCAGGTCGTGTTCGCGGTGGCGCCCAGCGTGAAGGTCACCGTGCCGCCGAGCTGCAGGTACGACTCCGGCAGCCAGGAGCGCCGCAGCGTCGACCCGTTCAGCTTGACGCCCTGGACGTACGTGTCGGCGCTGCTGGCATTGATCGTGAGGCGGACGCCGTTGCTGCGATCGATCACCACGCGGCTGAAGACAGGGCTGCCGAGCAGCAGTTCCGCGCGGCCCGGCACCTGCGGGAAGAGGCCGATCGCGGCGAAGACGTACCAGGAGCTCATCGTGCCGAGGTCGTCGTTGCCCGGCAGCCCGCCGGGCCCGGTCCCGTACGCGGTGTCGACGATCTGCCGCACCGTCGCCTGTGTCTTCCACGGCTGGCCGAGCCCGTTGTAGAGCCACGGCGCGTGGATGCCCGGCTCGTTGGTCGGGTCGTACCGCAGCGCGTTCCCGCCGAGCACCGCCCAGTTGCCGCTCTCGTCGTGGAAGAAGGCGTCGAGGCGCGTCGCCGCCGCGGACCGGCCGCCCATCAGCGTGGCCAGCCCGGACACGTCCTGCGGCACCATCCAGGTGTACGTGGCACTGGCGCCCTGCGCGAAGCCGACGTCCGTGGACGGCGTGAATCCGCCCTGCCAGCTGCCGTCCGCCCGCCGCGCCGCCTGATAGCCGACCGCCGGGTTGAACGTGTTCTTCCAGTAGTCCCCGCGCGGCAGCAACTGCCGGTACAGGTCGTTACGCCCGGCCCGCCGAGCCCACATCGCCAGCGAGAAGTCGGCGAGCGAGTCCTCCAGCGTCTCGGCGGCACCGCCCCAGCAGTGGCAGATGTCGTTGGCCGCGTACTTCAGCGCCAGGTAGGTGGCGAGCGTCGGGCGCTGGCCGAGGCACTGCCCCGGGCATCCGATGTCGGAGAGCGCGTCCGGGTTCTGCACCGTGGCCTGTTTGACCAGCGACGCGAGCGCGGCGTCGACGTCGAAGTCGCGCGCACCCATCGCGTAGTAGGTGGCCAGCGTCGGCGCGGCCGGGTCCCCGGTCATGACGTGGGTGGGTGCGCCGAGGTGCAGCCACCGGTCCCAGACGCCGTTGTTCTGCGTGGCGAAGTCCAGCATCGACTGGGCCATGTCGCCGGCGACGTCCGGCCGCAGCAGGGCCAGCAACTGGATCTGCGCCCGGTACTGGTCCCAGCCGGAGAAGGTGCCGTAGGCGGCCTGCTGGCCGGGCCGGATGCGGTAGACCCGCAGGTCGGCGCCGAGGTAGCGGCCGTCGATGTCGTTCATGGTCTGCGGCTGCATGAGCGAGTGGTAGACCGCGGTGTAGAAGGCCTTCGTCCGGGCCTCGGTGCCGCCGCCGACGCCGATGCGCCCGAGTTCGGTGTTCCAGGCGTCCCGGGTGGCCGCCGCGACGGAGTCGACGGTCGCCGTGTCCGGCACCTCGGCGTCGCGGTTGGCCGCGGCGCCGGCCCGGCTCACGTACGAGATGCCGACCCGCATCCGCACGTCGCCGCCGGCCGCCGTGTCGAAGCCGACCCAGCCGCCGGAGCCCTTCCCGGCCCGGTCCGCGCCGGTGAGGTAGCCCTCTCCCCCGGTCGCCGTGGTGCCGCCGGGGGTGATCGTCGAGTTCTGCCAGGTCCCGGTCCGGGCGAAGTCACGGTCGAAGACCGCGCTGAAGTACAGGCGGTAGTAGGAGCGCCGGTTCGGGTTGGTCGCACCGCCGCCGTTGCCCCGCCGCCCGCAGAAGCCGCCGGTCAGCACCGAGCCGGTCACCGTACGGGTGGCGGCGTCGATGTCGATCTGGGCGTCCTCGCTGCCGTTGAGCGAGTTCGACGTGCGGAACAGCAGGTTCGCCGCGGAGCCGGCGGGGAACGAGAAGTCCCCGATGCCGGCCCGGGTGCTCACCGCGAGATCGGTCCGCACGCCGTTGTCCAGCCCGACGGTGTAGCGCCCGGGGCCGGCCGACTCGTTGGCGTGCGAGAACGTCGACACGTACCGCTGGTCGCGGGTGTCGGCGGTGGGCGAGGTGGTCACGTCACCCACGAACGGCATGATCGGCACGTCGCCGGCCGCGCCGGGGCTGCAGCCGGCGCCGTTGACGTGCGTCAGGCTGAAGCCGCGCAGCTTGGTCACGTTGTAGTCGTAGCCGTTCGACGCGGGCGCGCCGGTCTGGTCGCCGGTGGTGTTCGTCGGGCTCCAGGCGATCATGCCGAACGGCCGGGTGGCGCCGGGCCAGGTGTTGCCGCCGCGGGTGGTGCCGACGAACGGGTCCACGTAGCTCGCCGGGTCTTCGACCAGCGGCACCGGCGCGGGCGCGGCGGCGGCCGGGACGGCCGGGAGCAGCGTCGCGATCAGGACCGCACCCACCGCCCCGGCGAGCGCGGCACGTGCGCGTGACATCGACATGCGTCAGCCTTTCCGAGGGTACGCAGACCCTACGACGACGTAGATGATCACCGATACATTCACGCCCTTCCGCGGAGTGAACGCTGCACGAACCGTCATCGGCGCCGCCCGCGTGAACGGCTTCGTCAGGAGTCGGGCGGGTCGCCGCGGGCGACGACGGCAAGGCCCCCATCGGTGCTGACCGCGGCCAGGTCACCGCCCTCATCGGTACGCAGCACGCGCGCCCCACCGCGGCTGAGCCGGTCGAGGAGTCCGGCATTCGGGTGCCCGTAGTCGTTGTGTGCCCCCACACTGACGAGCGCCACGGCGGGATCGACGGCCTCGACGAACTCCGGCGACTGGTACGCGCTGCCGTGGTGCGCGACCTTCAGCACGTCGGCTCGCAGGGCGGCCGCCCCGGCGTGCCCGAGCAGTTCCTGCTGCTCCTCGGTCTCGGCGTCGCCCGGCAGCAGCAGCGTCCGCCCGCCGACCCGGGCCCGCAGCACGAGCGAGTTGTTGTTGGGATCGGAACTGGTCCCGTGCAACGGCCGGTACGGCCCGAGCACCGTCACCTCGAGCCCGCCGACCCGGTAGGACCAGCCGGGGCCGGCTGTCAGCATCGGGGTGCGCGCCCCGGCGGCCTGCGCGGCGACGAGGGCCCGGCCGCCCGGCGGGTCGGGCCAGTCGGGCGTGACGACGGCGGAGACGACCCGGTTCCGGAAGACCCCGGCGACCCCGCCGATGTGGTCGACGTGGAAATGGCTGACGACGAAGAGCACGACCCGGCGCACGCCGAGCCGCCGCAGGCAGTGGTCGACGGGCGTCGGCTCCGGCCCGGCATCGACCACGACAGCCCGGCCGGCCCCGGCGGGCAACACCACGGCGTCGCCCTGCCCGACCGCGCAGACGACGATCAGCCAGCGCGGCGGCGGCCAGCCGGAGGCGAGCAGCCGTACGGGGAAGGTGCCGAGCATGGCACCGGCGCAGAGCACCGCGACGAGGCGCCGGACGAGCGGCCGTCGAGCGGCGAGGAGCAGTGCGACCGTGACGACGCCGAGCAGCAGCGCGCCGAGCACGCCGCCGGGCCACGGCAGCGCACCGGCGGGCAACCGGGCGCCGTAGGTGGCGACGATGACGAGCCACCGCGCCGGCCACTGCCCCACCCAGGCGGTGAACTCCGCGCCGGCCGGCCACACCGGCGACAGCACGGCGGCGGAGACGCCGAGCAGGGTGGCGGGCGCGATCGCCGGCACGACCAGAAGATTCGCCGGCACGGCGACGATGCTCACCGATCCGGAGATCCCGGCGACGACGGGGCCGCACGCCACCTGCGCGGCGGCCGGAACGGCCAGGGCCTCGGCGGCGCCGGGTGGCCAACCCCGGTCGCGCAGGGCGTCACGCCACTTCGGAGCGAGCAGCAGCAGGCCGCCGGTCGCCAGCACGGAGAGCGCGAAGCCCACGTCACCGGCGAGTTCCGGGTCGACGATGATCAGGACGGCCACCCCGGCGGCGAGCGCGGGCAGCGCCGCCCGGGGACGCCCCGCCGCGAGCCCGAGCAGTCCGATCGCCCCCATCGCGGCGGCCCGCACCACGCTCGGTGACGGCCGCGCCAGAATCACGAACCCGACCAGCGCCACGGCGCAGACCAGCGCGGTGACGATCGGCCCGGCCCTGGTCCACCGCACCGCGAACAGCACCACGCCGAGAATGATCGCCACGTTGGCCCCGCTGACCGCGTTGAGGTGCGTCATCCCGGTCGCCCGGAAGTCCTCCTCCAGGGCGGGATCGAGGCGGCTGGTGTCGCCGACGACCAGCCCCGGCAGCAGCCCGCCGACGTCGCCGGGCAGCGGCGCGCACGCCCGCTGCAGCCCGGCCCGCAGTGCACCGGCGCCGCGCTGGGCCCATGAGGGTCGCCCGCGCAGCCGCGGCGGATCGTCGGACGACAGCACGGCGGCGCGCAGGTCACCGCCGCGCGGCGCCAGCAGTCTGCCCGCCGCCGAGGCCCGCTGGCCGGGCAGCAGCACCTTCCACCCGGGATCGGAGCCGAGCACCAGTGCCCGCGCCGAAAGCCGCAAACGGGGAGCGTCGCCGGGGTAGACGGCCGTGAGGTCGACCGCGACCAGGTAGGTGGCGGGCAGTCCCGGCGATCCCCGCAGGGCCCGCGGATCGTCCCGCACCACGAGGTCGACCCGCACGGTGGCACCCCCGTCGACGAGCGCGGCCAGCGGTCCGGCCTCCCGCACACTCACCCGCGCCGCCGTGGCGACGGCACCGCACCCGGCCCCGAGCAGAGCGGCGGCCACCAGCCACCGAAGCGCACCCGCCACCCGCCGAGCGGACCGAACGCCGCGCAGCGGCCCCGGCAAGGCCCCGGCAGACCTACCTGGCGGCCCCCCGACCAGCCCCGGCGCCGCCCCGGCAGACCTGCCAGGCAACCGCCCGGCCAACCCCGTCGCGGCCCGCGGAGGTCTGCCGGGTGACCGCCCGGTCAGCGCCGTCGCGGCCCCGGCGGTCAGCGCCGCGCCGCCGGCGATCAGGCCGGCGCGGGCGGACAGGTAGAGCGCGGCGAGGGCGGAGAGCCACACCGCCACCGCGAAGCCGGCCAGGCGCAGGTCCGGAGGGCGCCGGCCGGCCCGGTCCGCGCCGGCCCGGCCGGTCATACCGTCAGCAGGTGGTTGTGTTGGTCGAAGCGGGCCGTGCCGATGCCCGC